>JAUNWC010000276.1:1164-2489 GCA_030540495.1 Bacteroidota bacterium | reverse complement strand
TAGCAATGTTTTGTTTTTGTTTGGCTCTTTTGTATTTTGTTCTGTATTGTTTTTTACTTTCTCTAACATTCGGCATTGCCTTTAATACAATATGCAAAGTTAAGAGTTTTTTTTCACACAACAATATTTAGAAACTAAATTCTAATTTGTTTTCAAATCATTTGTGTGTTTTTTTGTGTAAATTTGCAAAACTTTTTTTTTGAACACTTAAAACAGAAAGATATGCAAATTATTACCTTGACAACTGACTGGGGAAACAAGGATTATTATATAGGACTTATAAAATCACAACTATACAGAGATATAGACCAAGTAAATATTGTGGATATAAGTCATAATGTAGAAAAATTTGATACTCTTTCAGCGGCTTTTGTAGTAAAAAATGCTTGTCTTAATTTTCCTAAAAACACTATTCATATAATAGACGTAAATACTTTTGAGAGTTCAAAATCTTCTTTTTTAGTTGTTAGGGCAAACGAGCAGTATTTTATTTGCACGGATAATGGCTTGCCTTCTTTGGTTTTTGAAAATATAAAGGTAGAGATTTATGATACTTCTTTTGTTCTATCTGATAGCAACTATTATACTTTTGCAGTTTGGGACAATTTTTGCAAAATAGCCAAAATAATTAACCAAACCAACGACCTTTCTTCCTTAGGAGTGAAGCAAAACGAATTTGCAATAAAAAAAGCCTCCTCACTACCTTTTATAGACAGAGATATGATAAGTTGTACAATAATTTATATAGACGACTATGGCAATGCTTATCTTAATATGGACAACGAAGAATTTGCTAAAAACATATCCGATAAAAATTTTGAAATAACACTAAACAACCGCTACAAAATAACAAAAATTTCTCAGTCCTACCAAGATGTTGCCTCAAGAGGCGATGCTCTGCTTACCATATCCGTTACAGGCAAATTAGAATTAGCATTAAGAGAAGGCAACTTTGCAAAACTTTTGGGCTACAAAGTAGGCTCTACCATTAATATAGCAATAAAATAAACAATTTCCTTATGACCGACTTTGCTTTAAAATACAGCAACCCAAAAGCCATTATGCACTCGGAGTTTTTCCCTTCCATTATGTGGTTAGCATTTGCAGAAAAGCAAAAAGAAATTATAATAGAAATATACGAAAACTTTCCCAAACAAACCTTTAGAAATAGAATCCTATTAATGTCTGCCAATGGTTTGCAAAGCATTAGCGTTCCTATAGAACGCACCAACTCTCCAAACAAACTCTTAATGAAAGATGCCAAAATATCTTACAAAGAAAATTGGAACATAAGACTTTGGCGAGCAATATACTCTAATTATGTT
>JAUNWC010000276.1:0-1138 GCA_030540495.1 Bacteroidota bacterium | reverse complement strand
AAAAATTCAAATATCTGTTGGACTTGAATACAGAGAGTTTTCTTTTCTTAAAAAAAAGTTTTTCTCTAACCTGTAATCTTTCTTTTAGCGAAAGTTATATAGATAGAAAAGAGAACAATTTTAAAGACGATTTTAAGGTGAAAGATAGGCTATTGTATGGCAAGAACTTTCCAAAATACATACAGTGTTTTTATGAAAAAATTCCTTTTGAGGGCAATCTTTCTGCCTTAGACCTTCTCTTTTGTCTTGGAAAACAAGAAGGTAACCAATATCTAAAAAATCTAATTCTCCCATGAATGCAAGAATACTTTCACCTCAGGAAATAAGGCAAATACAACTTTTGCAAGTTGATATGATAAGCGAGTTGGACAGAGTTTGCCAAAAACACAATATAAACTATGTACTCTATGGTGGCACTATGCTTGGAGCCGTAAGACACAAAGGATATATACCCTGGGACGATGATGCAGATATAGCAATGCTGAGAGAAGACTATGAAAAGTTTAGAAAAGTTGCCAACGAATTAGACGAAAAAATATGTATCTTCCAAGACACTCAAACAGATAAATATTATAGATGGGGATATGCCAAACTAAGAAGAGTGGGAACAAAATTCGTACGCTTAGGACAAGAACATCTCAAAAGCAATAACGGAATTTTTATTGATATTTTTCCTTTAGATGATATTCCCAAATGCCTTTTTTTCCAAATGTTACAAGATTTTTACTGCTATATTCTGAGAAAAATCTCTTGGAGCGAAGTTGGAAAAGTACAAAAGAAAGGATTCAAAAAAATATGGTTTAAACTTTTGAACAAAATACCTATGTCCTTTGTTCTCAAATGTCAAGAACCTTTGCATAAAAAAAGCAACAACAAGTCTAAAAACAAAGTAACTTGTTTGTTATTTCCTTCTTTGGGCAAATTATATTACAAAAGTCCTTTAAAAGAAAGGTATGGTATGCCTAAACAATGGTTTTTGGAAAGAAAGCAATATGATTTTGAGGGTAAAAAATTCTGGGGTATCAAAGATTATGATGCGTTTCTAAAATACGAATACGGAGATTATATGACCCTACCACCAAAAGAAAAAAGAAAAACTCACCCAATTTCCGACCTACAAATATAAGTTTGGAGGCAA
>JAUNWC010000275.1:226-2490 GCA_030540495.1 Bacteroidota bacterium | reverse complement strand
ACCCCGTTGTTAAGGTAAGCCAAAGGGTCATGGACTTGTCCCCAAATAAGTTCTTTTCTGTCTGTTGTATCATTTTCTGTTGGAGCAATATTTTCTTGATTTACACCATTTAATAAGGGATTAAAAGTAGTATTTTGGAGGTTCATTTTAGAATAAAATTCTCTTTGCAAATACTCGTCAAGCGATTCATTAGTTATATTTTCTATAGCATATTGCAACAACAAAAAGTTTAAGTCGGAATAAACATATTTTTTTGATTTCAAAGGCACGTGTTTCATTTCTTTTAAAATTGCCTGATGTATATTTTTGCCTTTAAGTTTCTTTTTAGCAAAAGGGTAAACCGCAGGAAGAGTTGTATAATGAGAGAGCAACTCTTTTATAGTTAAATTGCCTGCCTCTATTTTTTTTAACTCAGGTATATAATCAGAAATCTTAGCCTCAAGGTTTATTTTGTTTTCTTCATAAAGTCGCATTACTGCAATAGTTGTAGCCATTACTTTTGTAAGAGAGGCTATATCGTACATTGTGTTAGAGGTTACTTCTTTTAAGGTATCGTAAGTATGATAACCAAAATTTTTGTCATAGATTATTTTTCCTTCTTTGGCTATCAACACTTGACAACCGGGATAGGCTTTTTCTTCTATTCCTCTTTGTGCTATGGAATCTATTTTTCTTATTGTGGATATATTTATATTGTTATCCATATAAAACTTATCCTCTTGCGAAACCTCGTTGTATTCTGTTGCATTTACTTCTATATGAGTACGTTTCACCTTAACCGGCAAGAAGCCTTTGGCAGGTATTTTCCCTTTAAGAAACTTTGCCATAGCACTTTGAGTATAAGCATTGTTTTCGTATGCTACAACAAATGCTTTGCAAGTATAAGCAGAGTCTATAAGTTTAAATGTATATGGATTGCAAAACATCAAAACAATATTATTCTCTCCACTTCTCTTTGCTATTTTTTCCAAAACCTCTATGCTAATATCCGCTATTCCGTATCTTGATTTTGAATTTGCAAACCTTGTGCCTCCTACAGCAGTTAGTATTAGTTTGGTGCTATCTATAAGAGAAATAACACTGTCTATTTCCACTTGTTTCATTTTAGAATGTATTCTGTAGGTATTCAAAGGAATATCACTAAGATTTGCCATCAAAGTATCAAAATTTGCATTACCCAATAATAAAAGAGAAATACTATCTTTATCTGTTGTAAGTATACCATTTTTTTCAATCTCATTTTCTCCCTTTGCATTCAGCAATGTTATGGTGTTTTCTGCTATTTTTTGATTTAAGATTTTGGTCTTTTCTTCCAATGACTTATCTATAACAGAATATTTACCTCTATTGGCAACCAATCCCATATCATATTTCCAAGCAAGTATTTTTTCACATTTTTGCTCTATTATCTTTTTTGGTATTCTACCATGTTCCACTGCCTCCATAATAGCCATTATTGCCTTATCTGTATTTTCAGGCATAAGCAAAATATCCACACCTGCAAGCACTGCCAAAACCTCTGCCTGACCATCACCATACAAATTTGTCAGTCCTTTCATATTCATAGCATCCGTAAAAACCAAACCTTCAAAACCAACATCCTTTCTCAAATATCCGTCTATTATATCCCTATTAATCGTAGCAACTTTCAAAGAATCTTTGCTTAATGAAGGTATTTGCAAATGCCCTACCATTACTCCCCATACTCCTTTGTTGGTATTGTAGCGAAAAGGGTAACTATCCACAGAATCTATAAAAGACTTGTCGTGTTTTATTATAGGAGTGGCTTTATGAGAATCCGTTTCCGTATCTCCATGTCCAGGAAAATGCTTTACAACCGCCATAACTCCATTTTCTTGCAAACCCTTAATATATTCTCTTGCCAAAAGACTGACCTTGTATTTATCTTGTCCAAAAGAACGCATATTTATAACAGGGTTATCTGGATTGATGTTTATATCTACCACAGGAGCAAAATTGATATGTATTCCCAAACTTCTGCATTGCTCTGCTATAACCTTTGCCATATCTTTTACCAAGTAATATTTCTTTTTTGGCAATGCGCCCAAGGTCATATTTATAGGAAAAGTTTCTATTTCAGAGAGTCTCATATTCAATCCCCATTCTCCATCTATGGCAATAAACAGAGGAAGTTTTGAATGAGAATCATATAATTTATTCAGTTTCACAAGGTCTTTTTGATTGCCTTTGAAAAAACAAACACCGCCAATAAAATTAGAGTCTATTTGATAAAGAATATTTTT
>JAUNWC010000275.1:0-216 GCA_030540495.1 Bacteroidota bacterium | reverse complement strand
ATATGAGTCTATCATTATCATTTGTCCTACCATTTCTTTCAAAGACATGGTTTCCATTTGATGTTTGACATATTTATTGCGACCCTTACGTTTTTCTATTAGATTTGATTGAGCCACTATGTTAAAGGAGAAACATAGGCAAAGTATCGAAAGAATTATTTTTTTCATATTTATCTAAAAAAGTAAAAAACAAATTAAAAAATGCTTTGCGAAAGT
>JAUNWC010000274.1 GCA_030540495.1 Bacteroidota bacterium | reverse complement strand
AATTTTTTTTCTAACTGATTGATTCTCAGTAAACGGATTTTCTCTTTTTTGGTAGATTTTGATAGGTTAAAATAAGTTATTTTAGGTTAGCATAGGTTGGAGGCTTTAGCCTCCTTATAGGTTATAATAGACGCAAAGCGTATAACAAGAAGTAACGGCTTCGCCCTATAAAACAGGCTGTGCCTGTGGCTTTGCCCTCCTATTACAACTTATGCTAACTTATCTTAACCTATAAACAGGTAATACCTCCAATCTACTACAACCTATAAAAAAAGGAGGCAAAGCCTCCCTATTATAACAATATTAGTTGATAATCTCAAAGCCCGTGTATTCTTGTAAGGCTTTTGGTATAAGAATTCCGTCTTTGGTTTGATTGTTTTCCAAAAGAGCAGCAACAATTCTTGGAAGTGCTAATGCTGAGCCGTTAAGGGTGTGGCAAAGTTGTGTTTTGCCGTTCTCGTCTTTGTATCTAACTTTGAGTCTATTGGCTTGATAGGTTTCAAAGTTGCTTACGCTGGAAACTTCCAACCAACGTTTTTGAGCAGCCGAAAAAACTTCAAAATCATAGGTCAAAGCAGAAGTAAAACTGATATCTCCTCCACAAAGTCTTAAAACTCTATAAGGCAAGTTTAATTTTTTTAGCAAACCACCCACATGTTCCATCATTTGTTGTAGTTGCGTATAAGAATGTTCTGGGGAGTCTATAGCAACAATTTCTACTTTGTCAAACTGATGCAAACGATTTAAGCCTCTAACGTCTTTACCATATGACCCCGCTTCTCTTCTAAAACACTGAGAGTAAGCGGTTCTTTTGATGGGAAAATCTTTCTTATCCACAATACAATCCCTAAAAATATTGGTTACTGGTACCTCTGCCGTAGGTATCATATAGAAATTGTCTAAGGTTATAACATACATTTGAGCCTCTTTATCAGGCAATTGTCCTGTGGCTAAGGCGGATTGTTCATTAACCATTAGAGGAGGTTGTACTTCTATGTATCCACTTTTGCCTGCCTCGGTTAAAAAGAAATTTATCAAAGCCCTTTGAAGTTTTGCACCTTTGCCTTTATAGACAGGAAAACCTGCTCCGGTTATCTTGTTTCCCAAATTAAAATCTATTATATCGTATTTGGAGCACAAATCCCAATGTGGCAAGGCCTCTGCTGATAATGAAGGTATTTCTCCGCACAACTCTACCACTTCGTTATCCTCTTCTCCTTTGCCAGGTTTTACACTTTGGTGTGGAAGATTAGGCACGCTAAGAAGCAACGCTCTTATATTATTGTCTATCTCGGAAAGTTTTTCTGCAAACTCTTTTTCTTTGTTTTTTAGAGATATGGTTTCTTGTTTCTTTTCTTCGGCTTCTTGTCGTTTGCCTTCCTTAAAAAGCATACCTATCTCTTTGGCAATAATATTTTGCTGTTGTTTGTTTTCATCTGATTTTTTTTGGATATCCCTTCTGTTGTTATCCAAATCTATTATTTGCTCTATAGTTTGTTGTGCATTCTTAAAATTTTTGACTTGTAATCTTTCTATTACAAAATCTTTATTTTCCCTTATAATATTTAATTGTAACATACTCTTGCCTAAAATTTATTGATAAAAATCACTTGCAAAAGTACAATAATATTTTGCATTATAATAAATAGGATTTAATTTTTTGATTTTTGAATAAAGGCAAGAAAAGTCAATATAAAAACCAAGTATAAAATAAAAATAACAACTTTGCGTTATAAATAAAATTTGAAATCATGCGGATATATACATATATATTATTAGTATTGTTATCTCTTTGTTTGTTTTCTTGCGATAAGAAAAGACAATATACCCGTCAGGGCAATTCTTCTTACAACAAGCAATCCTACTCTGAGGCAGAAGAACAATACAGCAAAGCCTTACATGAGGATAGTAATTTTGTGGTTGCTTTGCATAATTTGGGCAATACTTATATGTTGGCAGATAGTAATTATAAAGCCTCTGCTAAGTTGTATTCTCAAGCACTGAGCCAGCCCGTAGGCAAAACAAAAAAAGATACCCTTGCTTATGCCAATACCTTATATAATAGAGGCAATGCATTTTTTTATCTTTCTCAACAGCATACCCAAGACAGCAATTCAATGGAATATCTTCAACAGGCAACAAAGGACTATATGCAAACTTTGATGCTAAATCCAGAGGATAGCAATGCAAAATATAACCTTGCTCTTTGTTTGTGGTTGTTGAAAAATGATAATCAAAACAACAGAGAACAAACTGAGCAACAAATACAACAAGTCTTAAAGTCCATTAATATAAAGGAAAAACAAGCTTTGGAAAGAGCAAAACTAAATAGAGAAAACACAAAGAGCGAAAGCGATGAAAAAGATTGGTAGAAATATGTTTAAAAGACTTGTATATTTTTTGTTGCTTAGTGTGGTTTTTGGTAATGTCTTTGCTCAGCAACTCAAAGTCAAGGCTCCAAAAATAGCCAATCTTGGAGAAGGAATTAGGATAGAGTATTCCA
>JAUNWC010000273.1 GCA_030540495.1 Bacteroidota bacterium | reverse complement strand
TATCAATAAAAGATGCTTCTCTTGTGTTTATAACCATTGCTCCCGATGTAGATTATACAACTTGGCAAAAAGAAGTAAAAAAAATGCCTAAACAATGGGTAAATGCATATACTTCTGAAAAAGAAAAAATTATAAAAAAATTGCTTTGGAAGGTGCCAGAGTTATTTGTTTTGGATAAAAATAAACGTGTTACACACATAGATATGTATAGAGAGGAGTTTGATGATGACTAAGATACTTATTATAAATGGTGCAAATCTTAATCTTTTGGGAAAGAGAGAAAAAGAAATTTATGGAGAGCAAAGTTTTGAACAATATTTGCAAGAACTAAGAAAAAAGTATTCAAGCATAGAGATAGATTATTTTCAATCCAATATAGAAGGCGAGTTGGTGGAGGCTTTGCAAACAAGTAGGGCAGAGGGTATAATACTTAATGCGGGAGGTTATACTCATACATCTGTGGTAATAAGAGATGCTATTTCTTCTATAAAACCAAAGGTTTTAGAGGTGCATATTTCAAACATAGCCTCGAGAGAAAGTTTTAGACATACCTCTCTTATTACTCCGGTGTGCAAAGGCTGTATTATGGGCTTTGGTTTGACAAGTTATGAATTGGCATTAAATTATTTTCTTCTTCTCAAAGAGAGTTAAAAATTAAATACTTCAAAAACTCATCTTTTTTTCTTTAAAGAGTTTTATAGAGGCTTATTTATTAAATTTATAAATTTTTTTATAACTTTGCAACTTGAAAGTAAGTAGAAAAGAAAAAGAGAAGAGTAAGCAATGTTTGAAAACTTATCCGAAAAACTCGATAGGGCCTTTAAGATAATAAAAGGTAAGGGCAAGATAACGGAAATCAATATTTCCGAAAGTATGAAGGAAATACGTAAAGCCCTGATAGATGCCGATGTAAGTTATTCCATAGCAAAAGAATTTTGTGACAAAGTAAAACAAAAGGCACTTGGTCAAAATGTTTTAACGAGCATTGACCCAGGACAAATGATGGTTAAGATGGTGCATGACGAATTGGTAACCCTTATGGGTGAAAGCACCGAAGAGATTAACCTTAAAGGCAAGCCTGCTATAGTGCTTATAGCCGGTTTGCAGGGTAGTGGTAAAACGACTTTTTCTGCCAAGTTGGCTTCCTATCTAAAAAATAAAAAGAATAAAAAAGTATTAGTCATAGCAGCCGATGTTTATAGACCAGCGGCTATTAATCAGTTGCAAGTTCTTTGTGAGCAAATAAATACTCCTGTCTTTACCGAAGAAGGCAATAATAACCCTGTGGATTTAGCACAAAAAGGTATCAAACAAGCCAAGCAAGAAAATTTTGACGTTGTTATAATAGATACGGCAGGACGTCTGGCTGTGGATGAGCAAATGATGAACGAAATAGCCAACATAAAACAAGCCGTTGTGCCTACGGAAACTCTTTTTGTGGTAGATTCCATGACAGGTCAGGATGCGGTTAATACTGCAAAGGCTTTCTATGATAGGTTGGATTATGATGGAGTGGTGCTAACAAAGTTGGACGGAGATACAAGAGGAGGAGCCGCTCTTACTATTAGACACGTGGTCAATAAGCCTATAAAATTTATTTCCATAGGTGAGAAGTTGGACGCTTTGGATGTTTTCCACCCAGACCGTATGGCAAACAGAATACTTGGTATGGGTGATATTGTTTCTTTGGTGGAAAGAGCGCAAGAGCAATACGATGAACAAGAAGCAAGAAAATTGTCCAAAAAAATACATAGCAATACCTTTGATTTCAACGACTTCCTTTCTCAAATCCAGCAAATCAAAAAGATGGGTAATCTTAAAGATTTGATGGGAATGATACCCGGAGTAGGTAAAATGATGAAAGATGTTGAAATAAAAGACGATGCTTTCAAAGGCATAGAAGCCATTATAGGCAGTATGACACCTCAGGAAAGACAACAGCCAAATATTATAGATGCTTCTCGCAAACAGCGAATAGCCCGTGGTAGTGGCACAAAGATAGAAGAGGTAAATAGGTTGTTGAAACAGTTTGAACAAACTCGTAAGATGATGCAAAGCATTAGCAGTGGAGGAAAGATGAGCAAACTTGCTGCTATGCGTAATCTTAGAAAAAGAAGATAAAACAAATATATAGAAAGGTAATTGTAATTATGGAGCAAGAGAAAAAAACACCTATATTTATAGACGGCAAAACAATAGCCTCTACAATTAAAGAAGAAATAAAAAAAGAAGTTGCCGATATGTTGGACAGAGGATTTAGACCACCTCATTTGGTTGCTGTTTTGGTAGGCGAGGATGGAGCAAGCCTTTCCTACGTAAAAAGCAAAGAGAATCAAAGTAAGGAAGTGGGTTTTACTTCTTCTGTTTATAGATTTCCTGTAAATATTAGCGAGGAAGAACTTTTGCAGACCATAGATTTTTTGAATAGAGATGATGAGGTGGATGGCTATATTGTACAAATGCCTTTGCCTAAACACATAGACGAAAAGAAAGTAATAGCACATATAGA
>JAUNWC010000272.1 GCA_030540495.1 Bacteroidota bacterium | reverse complement strand
AACACCAATTATCAACTTTACTTTTTGTGTTAAATGGTGTTAAATATATGTTAGAGGTTTAATATGGCATATATTAAATTATTAGAAGAACAAATTGCAAAACTTCACATTGGATACATTACAGAAAAGGTTATAAACGATAAAAAATATTACTGTCAGCAATGGAAAGAAAACGGAAAGTCAAAAAGCCGCTATATTTCCGAAGAAGAATCAAATACTCTCAAACCTCAGATTGAAGAAAGAAAAAAACTTCAGAAAGAATTGAAAGCTTTAAAAAAGACTCTGCCCGATCCAGTTTTTGAAGAAACAGAAGAAGAAACTCCAGAACCAGAATTCAAAATGTCAGCACTCTTTGGAGAAGCCCTTTTAAAGATGGCACAGACAGCAAGCCAGTATGAACGAAGGGATTGTTTTTCTAAAATTCAGGATTTCTTAAAAACTCCTGCCGCCGATAAAGTTTGCCTTGTTTTTGGACTCCGTCGAACTGGTAAAACCACTCTCTTAAAGCAACTTGTTCTTGCCATGAATGAAGAACAACAAAAATCAGCCATATATATAAAAGCATCTACAGAAAACACAATTGAAGAATTGAATGCAGACTTAAAGCTTGCAAACAAACTCAAATATAAATATGTCCTTATTGATGAAATCACACTTATTGAAAAGTTTATCGATAACGCCGCACTTCTTTCGGATGTTTATGCAGTTCAGGGAATGAAAATTGTTTTGTCCGGTACAGATTCCCTGGGCTTCTGGTTTGCCCAGAACGAAGAACTCTATGACCGCGCAGTTACCATTCACACAACTTTTGTTCCTTTCCGTGAATATTCAAGGCTTTTGAAAATCGATGATATTGATGAGTACATCCGTTACGGCGGAACTCTGAAGGCTGGTGAAACTAATTTTGAGGATAGTGATGCAAATTCTTTCGATGCCTCTTTCCGAACTGATGAGTCTACCCGCCGTTATATCGACACTGCAATTGCACAGAACATTCAGCATTCCCTTAAATGCTATGACAGGGGAAATCATTTCCGCAATCTGATTGATTTGTACAAAAAAGATGAGCTCACGAATGCCATCAACAGAATTATCGAAGATATGAATCAGGCCTTTACGGTTGATGTTATCACACGAGATTTTAAATCCAGTGATTTAGGTTCTGCAAAAGACCTTCTCCGTCGCGAAAAAGATGAAACAAAGCGCACAGATTTTCTGGATACCTTTGATGCAAGTGAAGTCACAAAAAAACTTATGGAAATCCTGAAAATCCGCAACAAAGAAAGACAGACTATAGAAATCAAAGAAGTTCATATTCAGGAAATTACCGAATACTTAAAAGCTCTGGATTTACTTGAAATTGTCTACACAGAAAACATTCCTATCAGCAACAAAAAGCAGGAAAGGATTATTTTTACCCAGAGCGGAATGCGCTTCTGTCAGGCTCAGGTACTTGTTTATTCGCTTATGCAGGATGAAGTTTTCGGCTATTTGACAGGCGAATTACGTGATATTATTACAGAGAAAATCCTTGAAGATGTCCGCGGACGAATGCTCGAAGATATAGTCTTTCTGGAGACTAAGCGCACCTATGGTTCAAAGCGCAATGTCTTTAAGCTCAAATTTGCTTCCGGCGAATTTGACATGGTCATTCAGGACAAAACAAAAAAGCAATGCGAGATTTTTGAAATCAAACACAGTAAGGAAACATTCCCTGCTCAGTATCGTCATATCAATGATGAAGAAAAAATCTCTCTTACAGAAGCTCAATTCGGCAAGGTCGTTCGAAAATGCGTACTGTATCGTGGAGAATCTCAGATGTTAGAAAATGGCGTTGAGTATAAAAATGTGGAAGAGTTTTTGAAGGAATTGCAAAAATAGCTCGATAGTTCGGCGATAAATGCCTAAAAAAAGGAGTTATCGCCGAACTATCCAGTAGTTTTTTACTCCATTTCAAAGTAGCCTCTGTATTTGGTAAGCAGCTTAGAATTGCGATGCTGTAAAATTTGACTTTATTTAAAAATGACGATACGCTTGAAATAATCTATAAATTATTTCAAGCGTATTCATATTTTTTTTCCATCAAAATAAAACAGAAATTACATCAACTGTAACTTCTGACACAGATAAAGTTCCATCTTGTGCAGCTGTAAGTACTGCGTTAGAAGGAAAACTTAATACTAGTTCAAAAGCTTCAGGAATCAATGATGATAACAAAAACAATGATGATATTATTCCATCAGTTAAAGCAGTTGCTGATTATGTTGATTCTAACATATCAGGTGCAATGGACTTTGCTGTAGTAAAAGATTCGAGTGCTTCTAAAAATCCTACTATAAGTGTAACCAACAGTACAAATGGACTTTGTGCTGTAAGAATTACAAAAATGTCAGATGGTACTACACAATATCAAAGTAATATAACTTTAGGTAACCTAGGAAATAAAACAACTGCTTTTACATTTAATATTGAAACATTAGCAAATTATATGATTGAAACTTGGATTTATAATAGTGGTAAACTTATTCCTACAGCTGTAAAG
>JAUNWC010000271.1 GCA_030540495.1 Bacteroidota bacterium | reverse complement strand
TCCTACCAAACTCCTTTTTTACTTTTCTATCAAAACATTCAATTTTTTGTAAAACAGAGTAAGAAAAACAAGAAAAACCCCCTTTTTAATAATAATATAATCAAAAGTTAAAACATTGATTTTAAATATATTTTATCAAAAAAACACTTTTTTATACTTTTTTTTCTTTGTCAATTCATTTAAAATGTTTTTCTTTGCATTCCGAATTATAAATTTTAAAATTATTAGGATTATGTCTGAAGAAATTGCAAAGAAAGTAATAGCTATCGTAGTAGACAAATTAGGAGTAGAAGAAAATCAAGTAAAACCTGAAGCAAACTTTACAAGCGATTTGGGTGCTGACTCTTTGGATACAGTTGAATTGATAATGGAACTTGAAAAAGAGTTTAATATTTCTATTCCAGACGACCAAGCAGAAAAGATAGCAACAGTAGCAGACGCTATCAATTACATTGAAAATGCAACAAAATAAGTTTCCTCAATAATTTATTTTATGGGAATGAAACGTGTTGTAATTACAGGCTTAGGAGCCCTTACTCCGATAGGTAACAGTCTTAAAGAATATTGGGACGGTTTGACAAGCGGAGTAAGTGGCGGTGCGCCTATTACTCACTTTGATGCTTCCAACGCAAAAACAACCTTTGCTTGCGAGGTTAAGGGGTTTGACGGCGGACAATATTTTGATAGAAAAGAAATAAGAAAATACGACCTATTTTCACAATACGGCATAGTTACCGCAGACGAGGCCATAGCCGATAGTGGGCTTGATATGGACAAGTTAAATAAAGAGATGGCAGGAGTTATCTGGTCATCGGGTATAGGCGGTATTCAAACATTTGAGGACGAGATTACAGATTTTGTAAAAGGAGATGGCTCTTTGAGGTTTTCTCCGTTCTTTATTCCTAAGATGATAGCCGATATTTGTGCTGGTCATATATCTATAAAATATGGTTTAGAGGGACCTAATTTTGCCACGGTTTCTGCCTGTGCTTCTTCTGCCCATGCCATAGCACAAGCCTTTATGTTTATTAAGTTAGGCAAGGCTGATATGATGGTTTGTGGTGGTAGCGAAGCAGCCATTACTCATGCTGGACTTGGTGGTTTTTCTTCTATGAAGGCCATAAGTCAGAGAAATGATGACCCAAAAACGGCTTCTCGTCCTTTTGATAAAGACAGAGATGGATTTGTTTTGGGAGAAGGAGCAGGAGCCTTGATTTTGGAGGAATACGAGCACGCAAAACAAAGAGGTGCAAAGATTTACGCCGAATTGGTTGGTGCAGGTCTTACGGCTGATGCTTATCATATGACCGCTCCTCACCCAGAGGGCAAATGTACCCAGAGGGCTATGCGTCTTGCCATAGAAGAAGGAGGTTTGAATTTAGAAGATATCATGCATATCAACACACACGGAACCTCTACTCCTTTGGGCGATATAGCAGAAGTGAAAGCGATAACCAATTTGTTTGGCGACCATGCCAAGAATATCAACATCAATTCTACCAAATCCATGACAGGACATTTGCTTGGTGCTGCTGGTGCAATAGAGGCAATAGCAACTGTTTTGGCAATAAAGAACGGTGTTGTCCCTCCTACTATCAACCACTTTACGGATGATGAGCAATTACCACAACTTAATTTTACTTTTAATCAACCTCAAGAAAGAAATATAAAGGCTGCTATAAGTAATACTTTTGGTTTTGGTGGTCATAATGCATCATTGGTATTCAAAAAATTTGAATAATAACTATGTTCTTGTTTGCCAAACATACAAACGAACAAGAAAAATCTATAAAAAAATTCTTAAAAAATATTCTTGGGTGCAGACCCGGGAATATTTTTCTTTACAAAACAGCCCTTACCCATAAGTCTTCTTCTTGCCTTGATTCTAAGGGAAATAAGATAAACAACGAACGTTTGGAATTTTTGGGAGATACTGTATTGAGTACCATAGTGGGAGATTATCTTTTTAAAAAATATCCTCACAAGGGTGAAGGTTTTCTTACAGAGATGAGAGCCAAAATAGTTTCTCGCTCCTCGCTGAATACTTTGGCAAAAAAGATAGGTCTTGTCAATTTGATAGAATATAGTAAGACTTCTAATATTGGTATTGCGGCTATGTCGGGTAATGCTTTTGAGGCCTTGACGGGTGCCTTATATTTGGACAAAGGCTATAAGAATACTTACAAAATATTGATAAGCAGAATTTTTACCGTTTATATGGATGTTGCTGAGGTGGAAAAAACGCAATGGAACTACAAAAGTAAGATAATAGACTGGGCACAAAAAAACAAGAAAAAAATTTCTTTTCAAGTAATAGATGTTGTTGATATAGAACATAGAAAACAATACAATACGGCTGTTTTTATAGATAATATACAACAAGAAAACGCTGTGGATTTCTCCATAAAAGCGGCGGAGCAACTTGCCTCTGAAAAAACCTATAAGCATTTGGTAGAAAAAGGTATTATTGCCTCGTAAGAGACTATGCTGTATAATATAAGATTGGAGACACAGCCTCTTTTTATAAGTTGGGATAAGTTGTA
>JAUNWC010000270.1 GCA_030540495.1 Bacteroidota bacterium | reverse complement strand
TAATGATTTTAATATAAATAATTTATGAATGCAATAATTAGAAAATATCGTTCCATTATACATGGCAATTATCGTTGGGCTGCTCTTAAATATGGTATTACTATGGGAATTGTGCTTAGTGGAATACTTTTTTTTAGATATCTATTAGGTCATCCTGCCAATGCTCCAATAGCAAGCGATGAGAATTGGGTGGTTTTTGTGGCTTTATTGGTTATGAGTTTGATTTTAGCCTTTCATTATAGAAAACTTTTGGAAGAAAAAAAGATGACTTTCAAGGAGGGTTTTCTTCTTTCCTTTGATTCTTGTGTTATTGCTTGCATTGTCTATGCTGTTTTTATGTATTTCTACTCTATTTTTATAGACAATGGCATAGAGTCTTTTCAAGACAGAACCATAGATGTTATGACGCGTTCCATAGCCGAAGGAGGAGATAAGGTTGAGTTGCCCGAAATGATTTATTTGGTTTTTTGGGGTATGATGGCAAATATAATAATGGGAATTTTGGTTGCTTTTATTACCGGTATCATTTGCCGTAACGAAAAAAGCGAACTTGTCATTAATAATAAGTAGAACAAAAATTATAAAACAATAGAGTCGTATGGAAGAAATAAATGATATTCAAAAACAGAATGAAGAGAGCATAAAACTTACGCCAAGTCTAAAAACAGAAATATTTTCTTGCTTAAAATATGGCAAAGTAGTTGCCATTATTGGTTTTGTTTCTGCATTTCTTATGCTTGTTATGGCAATAAATATGCTAAGTATTAGAAACACCAACCTATCAGAAATGGAAAACTCTGAACTTTTGGAAAGTGTAACTTTAGGAATCAGTATTTTTTCAGCCATCTTTATGATTGTAATGGCAGGAGTGTTGTGTTATCTTTCTTTTTTGGCTTTTGTTGGGTGTAAGAAAATAAACTCTGCACTTTCCTATGGTTTACAAGAAGACTATTTAAAGGGTACTCACAAGATTAGAATCTTTATTCAGATTGTCGCCATACTTTCTGCCATAGGAGTATTTTTTTCTTTTCTTTCCACTATGATGGCTTTAGTAATGAATATAATAAAATAAACAAAAAAATATGGAATCAAGAAATCTTTTGCTTATAAGCAATTCCACCAATGCGGGTGAGAAATATTTGGACTGGTGTAAGGATATGATAGCCGACTTTTGCCAAGAGAACAATATAAAGAAAGTTCTCTTTATACCATACGCTGGCTTTGCACAAGGATACGACAAGTATGAAAAAATAGTTGCCGATGTATATAAAACCTTTGGAGTAGAGGTTTATTCCATTCACCATTCCTCTGAACCTATCAAAGAGGTTATCTCTGCCGAATGTATAGCAGTGGGAGGTGGAAATACATTTTACCTTGTCAATCAAATGCAAGAATTGGGTATAATGAACGCAATAAGAGAAAGAGCTTTCAGTGGTATGCCTTATATGGGCTGGTCGGCAGGAAGCAATGTGGCAGGTTTGTCTTTAAAAACCACTAACGATATGCCAATAGTTGAGCCTAAAAGTTTTGAAACCATGGGCTTGGTGCCTTTCCAAATCAATCCTCACTACACAGATTTTATTGACCCAAAACACGGAGGAGAAACAAGAGACGACCGCATCAACGAATTTATTGCAGCCAATCAAACAATATACGTTGCAGCCATAAGAGAGGCAACGGCTTTGAGATTAAACAAAGGCAAACTTTCGCTTGTGGGAAGAGATAACAAAATGAAAGTTTTCCACCACAATAGCCCAACAACAGAATACTCCTTAAAAGACGATATAAACTTTTTATTACAGGCTTAGGCTGTTTTATAGACGCATAAGCGTTGTTATAGATTTTTATAGGTTAGCATAAGTTGGAGTAGGTTGTTATAGGTTGGCATAGGTTATGATAGACGCATAAGCGTATGCCAAAAAGTAACGGCTTTGCCTAATAAAACAGGCTGTGCCTGTGGCTTTGCCTTCCTATAACAACCTATGCTAACTTGCCACTACCTATAACGACCTATTATAACCTACTACAATCTATCCTAACCTATAACAACCTATAAGGAGGCAAAGCCTCCAACCTATAACAACCTATCTTGTTTCTTTATAGTTGTTTTATTATAGATATTGCATCGTTGAAATTATATGCTCCTTGTGGTGTATTATTTTGAAATATCATAAAATATTTGTAATCGTTGCCTAACATATTAGCCCATTTTGTGCCAAGATAAAGTTTGTTTTCTGAGTCTGTATTGTCCAAGTTTCCTCCTTTTGTTTCTATTAAAAGTATTTTACCACTTTTCATTCTAACAATAAAATCTGGATAATGATTGATAAAACCATTGATGTAAAAACCGCGTCCTCTTTCTAAATTCCTATGCCACCACTTTACATCTTCCAAATTAGCGATTGCATCTATAACCGTTCTCTCAAAACCGTTTATATTATCTTCAGCTATGTATAAAGATTTTGGAATATCTGTTATAGGATTGGTAAGCACTATTTGTTCCTTTAATGAATAGTTGATTTTATACTCTATTTTACCTATTTGAAATAACTTATCAAAAGTCTCTTTTCTATATTTGGTCAAAAGTAAATTTATCTTA
>JAUNWC010000269.1 GCA_030540495.1 Bacteroidota bacterium | reverse complement strand
TAAGAAACTTTTGTATTATTGCACACATAGACCACGGCAAGAGTACTTTGGCAGACCGTATGTTGGAATTTACTAAGAGTATTCCTCAAAGAGAGATGGAGAATCAGGTTTTAGACAATATGGACTTGGAAAGAGAAAGAGGTATAACCATAAAATCTCACGCCATACAAATGGAATACACATACAAGGGAGAAAAATATTACCTTAACCTAATAGATACGCCGGGACATGTGGATTTTTCCTATGAGGTTTCTCGTTCTTTGGCTGCTTGTGAAGGTGCTTTGCTTGTGGTGGACTCTACTCAGGGTATTCAAGCACAGACAATAAGCAACCTTTATCAAGCCTTGGACAATGACCTTGAAATCATACCTGTGCTTAATAAAATAGATTTGCAAAACTCTATGGTGGAGGAAGTTTCTGACCAAGTTATAGACCTTTTGGGTTGCAAGAAAGAGGATATTATTCTTGCCTCAGCCAAAACGGGAGCAGGTGTTGAGGAAATTCTTAGCCATATTATTGAAAAAATTCCTCAGCCAAAGGGAGACGATTCTGCTCCTTTGCAGGCACTTATCTTTGACTCTGTTTTTAACTCATATAGAGGTGTAATTTCTTATTTTAGAATATTTAATGGCTCACTTTCCACAGGAGACAAAGTTGTATTTATGAATACGGGCAAGGAATACAATGCGGATGAAATAGGTATTTTGAAATACGACCTTTCTCCAACAAAAATGCTTTGTTCGGGTGATGTGGGTTATATAATATGCTCCATAAAAACAAGTTCGGAGGTAAAAGTGGGTGATACTATAACCAAAGTGGAAACTCCTTGCTCAGAGGCAATCAAAGGTTTTCAAGAGGTTAAGCCTATGGTCTTCGCCGGAGTATATCCACAAGATGCTGCCGATTATGAAGAATTGCGAGCCTCTATAGAGAAGTTGCAATTAAATGACGCTTCTCTTACCTTTGTACCCGAAAGTTCTTTGGCATTGGGCTTTGGTTTTAGATGTGGTTTTTTGGGACTTTTGCATATGGAAATCATTCAAGAGCGTTTGGAAAGAGAGTTTAATATAGACGTTATAACCACTGTGCCAAACGTAAATTATAAGGTATATACCACAAAGGGAGAGTGCCTTGAGGTTTATAATCCTTCGGGCTTGCCCGACCCAAGCAATATAGAACATATAGAGGAGCCTTATATACTCGCCTCCATAATAACCAAAACCGAGTTTATAGGAGGTATAATGAAATTGTGTATAGATAAAAGAGGCATACTAAAAAATCAAACTTATATTTCTACCGACAGGGCCGAAATAGTTTTTGAATTGCCTTTGGGAGAAGTTGTTTTTGATTTCTATGATAAATTGAAGTCTATAAGCAAAGGTTATGCTTCCTTTGATTATCATCCGTTTGAATACAAACCTTCTAAACTTGTAAAACTTGAAATCTTATTGAACGGAGAGCCTGTGGATGCTCTTTCCACTCTTATTTATGCCGACAATGCCTATCCTTTTGCAAGACGTATGTGTGAGAAACTCAAAGAACTTATTCCTCGTCAGCAGTTTGATATTGCTATACAAGGAGCCATAGGTAGCAAAATCATAGCAAGAGAAACTGTTAAAGCAGTTAGAAAAGACGTAACAGCAAAGTGTTATGGAGGAGATATATCGCGAAAAAGAAAACTACTTGAAAAACAAAAAGAAGGCAAAAAACGTATGCGTCAAGTAGGTAGTGTGGAAGTACCACAAAGTGCCTTTCTTGCGGTATTAAAATTAGATTAAAACGTTTTTTTTGCTTAATTCCTTATAATTTTGCATAGTTGTTAAGGAAAAATGTTAAGAAAAATAACTGCATATATAGTATTGCTTTTTGTTGTAATAACAAATATTCGCTCACAAAACTACGATGAGGGTTTTGCAAAACCTATTGTTACAGAAGAAGGTAAATTTGTTTATTATGAAACAGAAGGTTTGTCTACAAAGGAGGGTATATTGGTGTTTTTGGATAGAAATCTTGGGGCTTTAAGCAACGATGTAACATCTTCTGACTCTTGGGGCGACTTGTATCAATGGGGGAGAGCAACAGATGGACACGAAAAACGTTTATCTGATACCATTATGCATTTGGCTCCTAATTTTGTTGCCACCTCCAATAAGTTTATAATAGACCAAAAACGAGCAAACGATTGGATTTCTTCTCCAAAAGACGACCTTTGGAACAATGAGGAAAAGACAAATAATCCTTGTCCTTGTGGATATAGGTTGCCAACAGAAAAAGAATGGAGAGCCGTTTTAGAACTTGGAGCCGAGATAAAATCTACAGGAACGGGAGGTTATTATCTTAGCATAGCGGAGGACAAATTAAAACTTCCTTGTGCTGGTCTTAGAAATGCTTATTCGGGAGATATTCAATATCAGGGCATGAGAGGTTATTATTGGGGAGAGGATGCAAAGGAACATGGGCTTTCTTCTTGTATGGATTTTAATAAAGCAGAAATAACTACCAATGTAAGTATATATGGTTATAGAGCCTTTGGGCGTAGCGTAAGATGTATAAAAGATAAATAGGACAGAAAGGCTAAATAACTTCTTTTCTTAACCTACGCT
>JAUNWC010000268.1 GCA_030540495.1 Bacteroidota bacterium | reverse complement strand
GCAAGCAATGAAATACACACTAATTCCCTCTAACAAAAGAAAAAGGAAAATATGATAATATTTTTTTAAGAATCTTAGTAGGTCATTCATAAATAATCTTCTTGCAATAAATACTCTATTAGAAAGTGCAAAATTATAAAAAATACTTTAATTCAAATTTAAATTCAACTCCCAATTAGTCAAACAAAGTTTTTTCTCCAATCAGATTAAATGTTTTTCTATGCAAAGGAGAAATACCATATTCTTCTATTGCTTTGCGATGCTTTGCGGTGGGATAGCCTTTGTTCTCATTCCAATAGTATTGAGGAAAAGATTTGTGCAACAATATCATAGCATCGTCTCTATATGTTTTTGCCAAAATAGACGCTGCCGCTATTGACATATAGGTAGCATCTCCCTTTACTATGGTTTTATAGGGTATGTTTGTTTCGTTCCTAAATCTATTGCCATCTATCAAAAGAAAATCTGGCTTTATTTTCAAAGAGAAGACTGCTTTATTCATAGCCTTTATGGAGGCAGCAAGAATATTTATTTTATCTATTTCCTCGTTACTTATTTCACAAACAGAATAAGCCAAAGCCTCTTTTTCTATTACAACTCTTAATTCTCTTCGTTGCTTATCGGATAGTTGTTTAGAGTCGTTTAGCAAAGGATTATAAAAATCTTTGGGCAAAATAACCGCTGCAGCAAACACTCCCCCCGCAAGACAACCTCTGCCTGCCTCATCGCAACCACATTCCATTTTGTGAGCAATATCGTAATATGGTTTTAGCATAAGGCAAAGTTACAAAAGTATATTCTCCAATTCCATTATATCTGTTATGATTACATCTGCCAAAGGTGTAAAGGTTGGGTTGTCTTTCCAACTTTGTCCTTTTATCCAAATGGTAGAGGCTCCAAGTTGTTTGGCAGGAACAATGTCTTTTTTATAAGAATCACCTACAATGGTACTATTTTCGGCTTTTATATTCATACGTTCCAAACAAGTAAGAAGTAGTTTTTTGTCTGGTTTGGATACTCCTATAACGGCACTTTCTATCACTGATTCAAAATCTTGTCTAATATCATAATCCCTTAATACACTTTCCAAATTACCATAAAAATTGGATACAATTGCAAGCCTGTATTTTTCTGCAAGTCGTTGCAACAAAGGTTTTACCCTAAGAATATTTTGTTTTGCAATATGATAACAATTTTCTGCCACTTCGTTTATATGAAACATTGTTTGCAATATTACACCCTGGTCATAAAGTCTTTCGTATTGAAGTTTGACCTTGATTAGTAGGGTTTCCAAAAAATTGTCGCTTGATTGTATAAGACGTTTTTTTGATAGAGTTTGTTCTGCATAAATATAAGCATCTCTTAGTTGCTCATCGCTAAGGAAATTGTTGTATCTAAGATGCTCTTGTTTGAAAATATAGTACCAATGTATGCCATTAGTATCAAGGGTTGCTCCATAGTCAAAAATCAATGCTTTATTTTCCATCTTTTTTATTGTTAAATCGTTTTACTTTTATCATTACCATACCTATAATTATCCATGCTAATTCACTTATTCTTAAAATCATACCTACAAAAACTCCAAGTTTGCCATAACCTCCTATAAGAGCCAAAGCCATAGATAAACCTCCCTCTCTTATACCCACTTGCATAGGGAAGATAAAGATAATATTGGCTATAAGGGAAGAAAGAGCATTTATTATTATGGCCTGTACTAAACCAATGCTTCCTACTCCTGCTATTGCCCACATTACCAACATAACTTCCGCACAAGAAAGAACTCTTGACAAAGTTTCATAAAACAAAGAAGTATAAAAAGCACGTCTATGATTATTGAAGAGTTCCTTAAATTGATTATCGGTTTCTGCTATGGATTGTTGTTTTTCGGGAGTAAGTCGTTTTTTTATTATATTTTTTATGTAAGGTATTTTTTTTAAGAAAGAAAAAAATCTTTCTATAACTCCGTATCTATAAGCCTTAAGTATAAATATTATTGCTACTATGCTAATAAGTATAAAAACCATTCCACAAATAAGGATAATACGTCTATAAGTATTGATTTCCAAATTGGTAGAAAGAAAATAGGCAAACAATAGCAAAAAACCTATTATCCAAAACACAAAGTGAGAAAGTATGTGCATCATTGCGTATGTAAGTACAGAAGAAGTTGCCCTTTTGGTACCTAAGTCTTTTTTTATAGCCATTATTCTATAAGGCTCACCACCCAAAGCCATAACGGGAGTAATGTAGTTGATAGCATAACCGCTTATGGTCAGTCGGAACATTCTAAGCCAAGAGACTTTGTTTTTTTCTTCTTTGTTGTAATAAGTAACACTTCTCCAAGCAAAGGTATTCAAAGGGTACATCAAAAGACGAGATAGTATTATAGGAATAATCCACCAGCCTGTCTTTTTCAAATCAGTTATTATTTCTTGCCAGCCCAAATTGTATATCATAACAATAATTATTATGATACCCACAAGAAACAATGCTAAACTAATATATTTTTTTTTCACAATATCTTATTAGTGTTTCAGTTTGTTTATTTGCTTTAATTCTTTATTGTATGCTCCAAAAAGCCTCTCCTCGCCTCTTATCAAATAA
>JAUNWC010000267.1 GCA_030540495.1 Bacteroidota bacterium | reverse complement strand
GTAACTTATGCTAACTTATAACAATCTATTAACCGGCTTTGCCCTATAAGACAGCCTGTGGCTGTAACCTATGCTAACTTATTACAACCTACTATAACTTATCGTTAAGAAGTTTTAGAATTTCCTCTTGGGAGGATATTTTGTAGCCTTGAGACAAATAAGTTATATCTTGTTTTTCTATCAAAGTAAGAATAGGATAATTGTTTTGGAATTTAAGTTTAGTAGCCTTTATTATCTGTTTTTCTATTTCTTTATGCTCATCCATAACAATTATTGTATTCTTTGGCAAGGGTGGAAAAACAGAGGTAGAGAAATCTTTGTTTAACAAACTTTTATCCAATACCAAGACAATAAGAACATCTTTGTGTTTTTCAAACTCGGCTTTTGATTTTGAAATATCTACCAAAAGATGTCTCGAAGGCTCTTTGTATGGGTCTATTACAGCAAGGACAATTGCAGTCTCATTTTGCTGACGTATTTGCAAAGAAATTCCCTCGCTCAAATCATCCTCCTTTATGGTAGTTTTTATTACTTTATTTTCCTCAGGCAAAATAATTTGTCCATAATTTTCCACTTCTTCTCTAATCTCTGGTATGCTTACAGTAATAGTCTTTGGATTGTTTTTTCTTAAATAAAAATAAGTTTCCTTTACCTTTACTTGTCCTTTGGAATTGCGGTTGCCCGTTACCAAACGATATCTGCCTTCGGGCAAAAGCAAAGTATCGGGGAAAGAGGCAAACTTAGGATCGTATTCATAATCTAAGGTTTGAAAAACATTGTTTTGAAGTTTTTGTATGGTAAATTGAGAATAGTATTCAGGTTTTATTTTGTTGGCTTTGTCGCTATTTACCACTAAGGTACAAATGTTTTCATCCTTTTTGTTGTTTTCTATGAATGCATATTGCCAATTTGCCTGAGTATTTCTTTCTCTCCACTGAGCTCTTGCTGTAGCCCAATCATATTTTGCTTCTATGCCAAAACTTCTGCATATAGCCACAAAAAGAATTTCACGCGAATGCTTGTCAGAGGTTTTTGCACTCAAAATTCCTTTTGGAGAAATAGGCACATTATAATAGTTGTCGTCTTCGTTTAGAGTTATATTTTTCTCTATCCAAAGAGCAACTTGTTTGCCATCCGAGAAAGGTTGATTAAAGTAGTCTTGAATAAAACTTCTCCAAGTGGTAATTTTTTCTAAGGCTATACGCGGACTAATAACATATTCCGAAGTTTCTTTTGTATCTATGTGTTTTAAGTGGTCAATGATGGTATTTGCCTGTACATCTCTCAAATCTTTTTCATATACAAGTTGCAGTATTTTTCTGTTCAAAGGATGATTGTAGTCAAGTATCTGTTGAATTGCTTGATAGTTACCCCAAGATTTTTTTAGCAATTCGTCCTCTGTATTAGGGAAAGTGGCAATATAAGCATTGCGAATAGAGTCTTCGTAAACTAACCTTTCATTGTTTTGCCTTACAAGTTCTTCGTCTAAGGTTTGTATAGGCAATTCTTTTGGAGGAGTAATAAGGAATTCTGAATTTGCCAATTCGTCTTCTTGCAAAACAATGGTTATTTTGGTTTGGTTGGCTAAGGCTTGTTTCTGTGCGAAATAAACATCGTTTTTTGCCCAAATGACCAAATCGCCATAGCCTGTGGTCAAAGAGGCTTTGCCGTTCTTATCTGTCTTTACCTTTGCTATCGGATAATACTCCGCATAGTTATACAAACCAAAACTTACCTCTGCATCCTTAACAGGTTTTTTATTTTTATCAATAACTTTTACAGTAAGTTTTTTTGTAGGAGCATAGTTACCAAGAAGATTGATTTTGGAATATTTATCGGCTTCAAAATTCTTTTCCTCCTTGCCTTTGTATTTGCCAAAAACTGTGGTATGCACCATCATTGCTCTTTTAGATGGGGCTTGAAACCACGCAATATTTAGTTTGGCCTCTGGCTCACAGGCTCCAAGAAAATACCACTTGCCTTCTATCCATACTTCCACCCAAGCATGATTGTCATCCGTATGTGCCCAACGAGGAGTATAACACTGACGAGCAGGAATACCCACACTTCTAAGAGCCGTTACCGCAAAAGTACTTTCCTCTCCACACCTGCCCCAAGATGTTCTCATAGTAGATAAAGGAGACGAGGTTCTACCATCAGAGGCTTTGTAATTTACTTTTTCGTGGCACCAATGATTGACTTCCAATGCAGCATCATACATAGACAGATTTTTTACTCTGTCTTTCAATTCCTTAAACATATACAAACGAGCAGTATCAAGGTTTTCGTTATTTACCCTATAGACCAAAACAAAATGTTTGAAAATATCCTCTGGTATGGACTTACACCAAGAAAAAGTATTTTTTGCCTCAATGCTTGAACGTACCTGTTGAACAAAAAACGAAGTATCATAGTCCAAACGGTCGTTCAAAGGCATATATTCATAAAGAAAAGAAAGGTATTCTTTTTCTTGTTTGGTATAAGTATTGTTTTGTGCTTGCAAAAACGATAAGCACACAAAAGCAAATAAAATGGTAACTAAATTTTTCATAAATATCTTTTTCTTTTTTTGAAAAGATAAAAAAAAATATAATAAAATATATATT
>JAUNWC010000266.1 GCA_030540495.1 Bacteroidota bacterium | reverse complement strand
GCTTGTGCTTGTGGTGGTTGTGGCTGTGCTTGTGGTTGAGCAGGAGGCATATTTTGATAACCTGGTGTATTGTATGCATTGTTGTTAGTATTAGAAACAAAGGTTCCTATGCTTCTACATCTACAATCAGTAAACCATCTGTCCTCCCATTGTCTTGATTCTATGTCAAAAATTACTTGTATGGTTGCTCCTATGTGTAGAGTCTTTAATTGTGCCAAGATATCCTCTCCCCAAGTAGAAAAAGCAATGCTTCGTGGATATTGACTATCTGTATTAATATCTATAACAAAACCTCCTCTTACCCAAGGGCCTCTTGCAGATTCTCCTCTTTGCTCAGGCAATATCTGTCTTAATTTTCCTAATATTTCCATATCTAATATTTTTTTATTTCTTTTATTCTTATCTATTATTCATTTGTTCGGCAAATTTCTTTTCGCTTTCTGTCATACGTTTGGCTGCAGAACTCTCTGGTTTCAACCATTTGTCTAACCAATCAAAGAAATTTCTTTGCCAAAGCACTCCATTTTGTGGTTTAAGTACCCAATGAGTTTCGTCTGGGAAATAAAGATAACGAGCAGGAATACCCAAATTTACAGCGGCGTTATAGGCTGCCATACCTTGTGAAGCAACTATACGGAAGTCAAATTCGGAGTGTATAACCAACAAAGGAGTATTCCATTTGGTAACAAACAAGTGAGGGGAGTTTGCGTAAGATTTCTTTACCTTAGGGTCGTTGCTCCAATAAGGACCGCCCAAATCCCAATTTACAAACCACATTTCCTCTGTTTCCAAGTATTGTTGCTCTAAGTTGAACATACCGTTGTGTGCTATAAAGGCTTTGAATCTATTGTCGTGGTGTCCTGCAAGCCAATAAACAGAGAAACCTCCGAAACTTGCTCCAACCGCTCCTCTATGTTCTTTATCTACATATGGTTCTTTGCTTATTTCGTCTATTGCGGTTAAATAATCTTTCATACACTGACCACCATAATCGCCCGAAATTTCCTCGTTCCATTCTTGTCCAAAGCCTGGCAAACCTCTTCTATTTGGAGCAACAACAATATATCCATGCGAAGCCATTATAGAGAAATTCCATCTATAAGACCAAAATTGAGAAACCGTACTTTGAGGTCCTCCTTCGCAATAAAGCAAAGTAGGATATTTCTTTGTAGAGTCAAAATCAGGAGGATAGATTACCCAAGTATAAAGGTCTTTGCCGTCAGTTGCTTTTAATTTTCTTTCCTCTACTTTACCCCATTTTATTTTTGCCATAAGGTCATCGTTGGTGGTAGAGATTTTTTGCTCTTTGCCTGTTTTTTCATCCACAGACCAAATTTCCACAGGGTGTAGCATAGACATTTGAGTAGCAATCAAGCGGTCTTTAGTAGGTATAACTGAAGTATAATCAGCCACTTCTTGAGTTAGTTGTTTTATAGTCTTGTCGGCAATGGTCATTTTGTAAATATTATCTCTGCCATGGTAGTCGGAAATAAAATACATGTATTTGTTATCTTCGCTAAAACGTATTCCATTGGCGTTTTGGTCAAAATCTTCTGTCATATAAGTAACTCTTCCGCTTGCCAAATCGCATAGCATAAGACGAATTTTATCTGCCTCATAGCCATCTCTTTCCATACTTTCCCAAGCCAAATATTTTCCATCAGAAGAAAAGACAGGATTTTGGTCATAACCCATCATATTTTCCGAAAGGTTCTTTACTTCTTTGCTTGCTATATCATACAAATAAATATCGGAGTTTGTGGAATAAGCATATTCTTTGCCTGTTTTCTTTCTGCAAGTATAGGCTATTTTTTTGCTGTCTGGCGAAAAAGCCAACTGCTCCATACCTCCCCAAGGACGCATAGGAGATTCAAATTCTGTACCTTCCAAAAGATTAGTACCTTCGCTTAATTTTTTTCCGTCAAATTCTGCAACAAAAGGCTGAGGAATGTTATCTACCCAATTGTCCCAATGTCTATACATAAGGTCATCGTTTATTCTGCCTGTAGTTTTATCCAAACCTTCTTTCAAATAGGTGTAGTTGTCTTTTTTGGGTAAGGCTCTAACGTAAAGAATTTTATTACCATCTGGTGAGTAAGCAAATCCCTCCAAATCTCCTTCCTTAAAGTCGGAAATTTTTTCTCTTTTTGTGCCGTCAAGATTCATTTGCCAAATATTTACTCCCTCTTCATCAGCGTAAATAAAACCAATTTTATCTCCCTTAGGGTTGAATACAACATTAAATTCAGAGTTTTTTGTTTCGGTTATTCTCTTGACATTTTTGCCGTCTTTGTCCATAATATAAACTTCGGCATTACCTTTGTTTTGCTCTATGGAATAGTAGGTAACGGTGTAAAGAATTTTTTCTCCATCTGGCGATACACTTACTTCTCCTATTCTACCAAATGACCAAAGTACCTCAGGAGAAAGCACGCCGTCTTTTACCTCTATTTCAGGTTTTTCTATCATATCCTTGTCTTTTGTCTTCTGTTGGCAAGAGGCAAACAAAATAGCCATCAAGCCAAAGCATAAAAATATTTTTTTCATCGTATTATTTTATTGATTTTTCTATATTTTTATAAATGACGTCAAGAAAATCCTCTATATT
>JAUNWC010000008.1 GCA_030540495.1 Bacteroidota bacterium | reverse complement strand
TTTTGTGGCAAAAGATTACCAGAGATAGCTTTTTGCAAGATTGCGTTTTTAAGTTTTATTGGCAAAGTTTTGTTAAGCAAGTTTAATTCTTCTTGTGCTTTTCCATACTCTTCTACTACGGGCAATATTTCTTCCAACTTTTCCACAATTCTTTTCTGCTCCTCCAATGGCGGAAGAGGAAAAGGTAAAGTTGCCATACTTTTATTATTAAGTGTTTTTCCTTTTATAGCATCTTTTGTATCTCCCATATTTGCTATTATAGGTAAAGTGAGGAGCAAATAATTTCTAAATATATGATTTTTATCAATAAATGAATTAATTGTAACTATAGCCTCATTATGATAAGCATCTATTCCTAAAATAGAAGTTCGTCCAATAGTTAGTTTAAAGCTCATTATTAAGCTACCCTTTGGAGAAATTTGACCGAAACATTTATCAACTGCTATTTGAGAAACCTTTTCTTTTGTTGATGTTATAATATCACCTGCGACCATATCAGAAATAGTTATCCAATTATATTTACCATTTGTCCAATATAATTGGTTGCCTCTTGTTGGAGTTTTTCCTGCTTGCATAGTCACGACTTCTCCTAATCTTACCCACCGCCAAGTATCTGGGATAGGGAAAGGGATTTCGTCTTCGGAGATAGGGGCAAGAGGTTTTTGAGGTTTTAGTTTCTTTTGTTTAATAAGTTGTTGTTTTTCTTTTTGGATAGAAAGTAGAAGTTCTTCGGCGGGAGTGTCGCTATGGTTTTGTGGCAAAAGATTACCAGAGATAGCTTTTTGCAAGATTGCGTTTTTAAGTTGAGTGTAATTCATAATAGAAAAGAAGTGGTTTTAATCTATATCTAACAAGTGTTTGATTTGTTGGAGAGTATTGTCTATTTTAGCATCTAATTGCTCCCGTTGGGAATAGTAGTTATCAAGCAACTCTTCGGGAGAGAGAATTTCGTCTTCTTGTTTAGGGAATCTGCATCTGTCAAAGTTGCAATCAGAGGCAATAAGTTCTTCTACTGAGAAAAGACGGCTTTTTTCGTCGTTATCTTTGACGATTTCTTTACGGTCGTTCCACCAATCTATGACGGGTTGGAAGTGAGAAAAGAGCATAGGTTTGGTTTTGGAGAAATGTTTGTAACCTTGTGGCATATCTAAACGATAGAACCACGTTTGGCGGGTGGAATAGCCTTGAGGAGCAGAAGAGTCTTTTGTGTTATCAAAGAAAAGGATGTTGGTTGCTATGGAAGTATAAGGGGCAAAGACAGAGCCGGGCAGACGTATAATAGTGTGGAGGTTGAAATCTTTTAGAAGTTTGGTTTTGATGTTTTTCTTTGCTCCGTCTGTGCCGAAAAGAAAACCATCTGGAAGGATTACAGCAGCACGACCATTTTCTTTTAAGCGATACATGATAAGCACCATAAACAAGTCGGCAGTTTCAGAGGAAGACATATCAGAAGGGAAATGCTGTTTGACGTCTGCTTTTTCGCTACCGCCGTAAGGAGGATTCATAAGTATAACGTCAAAGCGGTCGCTTTCGGTAAAGTTGAGAACATCTTTTATTAAGGAGTTATCGTGATATACGTCTGGAGAGTCTATGCCGTGCAAAAGTAAGTTAGTTACGCAAAGCATATAAGGGAATTGTTTCTTTTCAATGCCATAGATAGAAGTGTTGTAAGCAGTGCGGTCTTGGGTGGTTTTTACTTTTTTGTCTAATGCCTTAAGCCAAGAAATGATAAAGCCTCCCGTACCGCAAGCAAAGTCAGCCATCTTTTCATTGATTTGAGGATTAAGGATTTGTGCCATAACGTCTGTTAAAGCACGAGGAGTATAAAATTCACCAGCCGTACCAGCGGACTGCATTTCTTTAAGGATAGATTCATAGATTTCTCCAAAGGCGTGGCTTTCTTCATAGTCTCCCAAATTCAAAGCATCTACAACGTTTATCACCTGTCGTAACAAAACGCCGTCTTTCATATATTGGTTAGCGTCTGAGAAAGTTGTCTTTACTATGGCTTTTTTTATTGGAGTGTTGTTGTCTATTTCCAAATTCTTAAGCGTTGGGAATAAAGTATTATTTACAAAATCTAACAATTCGTCTCCTGTTAGTGCATTGCCTTTGCCATTGTCCGTTGCCCAATTGTGCCAACGACAGTTTTCTGGTATTATGGATTTGTAGTTGCTTTCAATAAATTCCCAGTCTTTTTCCTTTTGGTCATATACTTTAAGGAAAAGCATCCAAGTAAGTTGTTCTATACGTTGAGCGTCTCCATTGATACCGGGGTCGTTACGCATTATGTTTCTTATGTTCTTTACAAAATTAATTATTGCCATTTTGTTTATGCTATATTATATAATGTATCTTCAAGTTCTTTTATTGCTTGTTCGTATTGCTCTTTGCCGCCAAAGAAACCCGCTATTGTAGAAGGAGAACCAAACTTACGAAGAGGGTCGTTGAGTAAAATATTTCTATCTTCTAATTGCAAAATACCTTCATCTTGGTATTTTTCCAAAAGAGCGTTTAATACTTGTCTTGCCTGTTCTCCGTATTTAGAAAAGATGTCTTTTCTTGTTACGTTTTCTGCTCTTTCTCGTCTTGTTAGAGGCTTTTTGCCATAAGCGATGTAGCATATAAAATCAAAAACATCCACATCTTGCATATTGCTATCTTTTTTTAGTTGTTGTATATCTATGCCGTTGTTTTCTAACAGGTCGTTGATTATTTTGTTTTTAGCATTCCCGTTCCAATAGTTTATAAAATTGTTTAGTGTAGAGTAAGAATTAAGTATATTGCTTTTTGTGTAATCTATTATATTTTCTGTGTGAAGCAATTTGCCTTTAGAGTCGTATATAGATACAACTTTATTAGTTATAAAAACTTTGCAACCATCGGGCTTTACTACAGGTTTTATAGTAGTCGTAGGAGGTGGTGGCGGTAGATATGTTTCTTTTGGACAAACGCAAGGATATTTTCCACATATTTGACAAGGTTTGGGTGGTTCAGGCGGATAATTGTCGTCTATTTCTATTGGTCCGTCCCAATCAGGGTCTGCAAACAAACGAGTAATATTTCTAAAGTCCATAACAACGAAATGAGTCTTACCCTCTTTTTCTCTTATTCTTGTGCCTCTACCAATTATTTGTTTAAACTTTGTCATAGAGTTTATATTTTGGTCAAGCACTATAAGTTTAACCATTTTGCAATCAACACCCGTGGAAAGCAATTCGCTGGTTGTTGCAATGACAGGATATTTTGAATTTACAGAAATAAAGTAGTCTAATTTGCTTTTGCCAACAATATCGCTACTTGTTATTCTTACAACATAATCAGAGTTTTGTTTAACTAAGTCTTTATTCTCGTTTATCAGAGCCATACGCATACGGGCGGCGTGTTCTTCGTTAGCACAAAAGATTATAGTTTTAGCCATACGGTCTGTGCTTTTAAGGTAATCGCTTATGGCTTTGGCCACTTCTTTTATTCGGTCTTCTATTACTATATTGTAATCGTAGTCAGTATTATTATAAATACGGTCTTCTATGATATTGCCCTTATCATCTGTTTGACCTTTCGTTGGTCGCCAACCATCGCCTATATTTGTTGTAATATTGATAACTTTAAAAGGAGCAAGAAAGCCGTCTTCAATACCTTCGTTAAGGCTGTATTTATACACAGGTTCTCCAAAATAAGAAAGATTGGATAGATATTTTGTTTCCTTTGGCGTTGCGGTCATACCTATTTGTGTTGCAGAAGAGAAGTATTCCAAAATTACTCTCCAACGACTGTCGTCTCTTGCGCTGCCTCTATGACACTCATCCACGACAATTAAATCAAAGAAATCTTTATCAAATAATTCTTTGTAATATTCTTTTTCATCATCGCCTATTAGTTGTTGATAAAGTGCAAAATAAACTTTATAGGATGTTATTGTTTGTGGGTCTTCTGTTGCAACGTTTATCTTATGGACAACTTTTTCAAGAGGCTTAAAGTCTTGTTGTATGGATTGGTCTACAAGAATGTTTCTATCGGCTAAATAAAGCACCTTCCTTTTAATACCCGATTGTAATAAACGATAAATTATTTGAAAAGCCGTGTAAGTTTTGCCTGTTCCTGTCGCCATAACCAAAAGAATACGATTTTGTCCTTTTGCAATAGCGTTTAAGGTTCGGTTTATTGCATTACGTTGATAATAGCGAGGAGAATTGATTCCTTGTCCTGAGCAGTAAGGTTGATTAATTAACTCTTGTTCTTTTTCTGATAGTCCTTTTCCGTTATTTATTTCGTTTTTATATCTTTGGTATAACTCTTCTTTTGTTGGAAAGTCGGTTAAGGGAAATATTCGCTCCTTGCCTGTTAAAAAATCGTGTTCTGCAAATCCCTCTCCGTTGCTACTAAACGCAAAAGGCAAATCCATTATTTTAGCATATTGCATTGCTTGTTGCAAACCATCGGTTACACTATGGTTCATATCCTTGGCCTCAACGATTGCAATAGGAGTTGCTTTATTCAAATAAAGTATGTAATCGGCTCGTTTAGGTTGTCCTCTTTCTGCACTATTACCCTTTAAGGTTATTTTGCCATCGGTAAATTGTACTCCGGTTTCCATAGTTATATCATCTACCGACCAGCCCTTATTTGTTAAAGATGGAGTTATATATCTCAATTTTATATCCTCTTCGCTAAATTTTCTTTTCATAGTTTTGCAAAGATAATGTTTTTTTGTTTTTTTTGCTTAGATTATCTATAATTTTTATATCTTTGCAATTCATTTAGTAATTTTTTTAGTAAAAAAAGTAAAATACACAATAGAGTAGAATATGGATTTCAGTCTAACAAAACAAGAAAATTTATTTTTGCAAATGATAAGAGAGTTTGCAGAAAATGAAGTTAAACCATTGGCTGCCGAAATAGATGAGCAGGAAAGATTTCCAATGGAAACAGTAGAAAAAATGGCAAAAATAGGCATTATGGGTATTCCTATTCCAAAGCAATATGGAGGTCAAGGAGGTAGTACCCAAATGTATTCTATGGCAGTAGAGGAGTTGAGTAGAGTATGTGCTACAACGGGTGTTGTGGTTTCTGCCCATACTTCTTTGTGTGCTGAGCCTATACTTATGTTTGGTACTGAGGCACAAAAACAACAATATTTGCCAAAACTTGCCTCTGGTGAGTGGATAGGAGCCTTTGGTCTTACTGAGCCTAATGCTGGAACAGATGCTGCTATGCAACAAACCACTGCCATAGATGCTGGAGATAAATGGATACTTAATGGAAGTAAAATATTTATTACCAATGCTTCTTATGCGGATGTTTATGTGGTGTTTGCTATGACCGATAAGAGCCTTGGCACCAAGGGTATATCTGCCTTTATTGTAGAGAAAGGCTTCAAAGGTTTTTCCATAGGAAAGAAAGAAAAGAAATTGGGTATCAGAGGTTCTGCTACTTGTGAACTTGTATTTGAGAATTGTGAAGTACCAAAAGAAAACCTACTTGGCAAGGAGGGAAAAGGTTTTAAAATTGCTATGATGACCTTGGACGGAGGTCGTTTGGGTATTGCCTCTCAGGCTTTGGGTATTGCTCAAGGTGCAATGGACGAAACTGTTAAGTATGTAAAAGAAAGAACACAATTCCAACTGGCTGATTTGGAAACAAAGATAAATGCCGCGCGTTTTTTGGTTAGAAGTGCTGCAGAGAGAATAGACAAAGGTTTGCCTCACAGCAAAGATGCTGCTATGGCTAAACTATATGCCGCTGAGGTTGCTATGGAAATGACCACTAAGGCAATACAATTCCACGGAGGTTATGGTTATACAAGAGAATACCCTGTGGAAAGAATGTTCCGCGATGCCAAAATAACAGAAATATACGAAGGAACAAGCGAGGTTCAACGCATGGTTATAGCAGCAAGTTTGTTGAAATAAAAATTGTATAGAAAAACGGCAGAAAGATTTTGCTTTTTTTCTCAGTTAAACAAAAAAGAAAATAGAGAAATAATGAATATAGTAGTTTGTATAAAACAAGTACCTGATACCACAGAGGTAAAAATAGACCCAAAAACAGGTACATTGATAAGAGAAGGTGTTCCTTCTATTATGAATCCGGACGACAAAGGAGGTTTGGAACTTGCCCTAAGATTAAAAGACGAATTTGGAGCAAAAGTAACGGTTATAACCATGGGATTGCCTCAAGCAGAAGCCATACTTAGAGAATCTCTTGCTATGGGAGCCGATAGAGCAATACTTCTAACAGACCGCAAACTTGGAGGAGCAGATACTTTGGCAACTTCTTATGCTCTTAGTGGCGCTTTGAGAGAGTTGGGATATGATTTGGTTATTACCGGTCGTCAAGCCATAGACGGAGATACTGCACAAGTAGGACCAGAGTTGGCAGAGCATTTGGATATACCTCAGGTAACTTATTTGGAGGATTGCAAATTTGATGGCAAAAAAACTTTCACCATAAAAAAACAATTGGAAGATGGTTATCAAATGGTGCAAGTGGATATGCCTTGTTTGGTAAGTGTGTTGGCTTCTTCTTACAAACCTCGTTATATGAGTGTTAGTGGCATAGTAGAGTGTTTTGACAAGGAAATAGAAACTTGGACTGTGGATAACATCAAAGTAGAGGAAGAAAAACTTGGAAAGAAAGGCTCGCCTACAAATGTAAAAAAATCTTTTGCCAAAGCCGTAAAAGGACAAGGAGAAGTAATAGAAGTAGAGCCAGAAGAGGCAGTAAATATTATAGTTAATAAACTTAAAGAGAAACATATAATTTAGTGCTTAATAAGGTTTTGTTATAACTAATTTCTAAAAATAACCATAGAGATGAATAAAGAAGATTATAAAAATATATTTGTATTTGTTGAGCAAAGAGAAGGCAAAATACAAAATGTAGGTTTGGAGTTGTTGGGTAAGGCAAGAGAGTTGGCTGATAACTTAAAGGAAGAAGTCTATGCAATGTTTCTTGGCAATAATATAAAAAATCAGGCACAAGAGTTGATTTCCTTTGGAGCGGATAAGGTGATTTTGGTAGAGGATGAGTCTTTGGGAGTATATACTACCGAGCCTTATACTCAGGCTATTGCACAAATAATAAACGACAAAAAACCTTCTATAGTTTTGATAGGCTCCACAACAATAGGTAGAGATTTGGGTCCGAGAGTTTCTGCAAGAGTAAATACTGGACTTACTGCCGATTGTACAAAATTGGAAATAAACCCAGAAGACAAAGAACTTTGGTCAACTCGTCCTGCTTTTGGTGGCAACCTTATGGCTACAATAGTTTGCTCCAATCATAGACCTCAAATGAGTACTGTTCGTCCGGGCGTTATGCAACGTATGGCACAAGACTCTTCTCGCAAGGGTGAGGTTATTGACTACAAGGTAGAATTCCATAGAGATAAATTCAAAGTAAAAGTCCTTGAAACCGTAAAGAAAGAGGCTAACATAGATATTACTGAGGCAAAAGTTTTGGTTTCTGGTGGTAGAGGTGTTGGTAGCAAAGAAGGATTTAAGAAATTGGAGGCTTTGGCAGAAGTACTAAGAGGCGAGGTTTCTTCCTCAAGAGCAATGGTGGATGCTGGAATTATAGACCACGAGCGTCAGGTAGGACAAACGGGTAAAACCGTTAGACCAAATCTTTATTTGGCTTGTGGTATATCGGGTGCCATTCAACACGTTGCTGGTATGGAATCAAGTGAATTTATAGTTGCTATCAACAAAGACAAATATGCACCTATAATGCAACTTGCCGACCTTGGCATAGTAGGAGATTTACAAAAAATAGTCCCTATGTTGACCGAGAGAATAAAACAAGAAATCAAATAAAAAAAAGGATTTTATTTAGTTTGCTAAAAAGGAGGTAGCCAAAAGGACTACCTCCTTATGTGGCAAACTTTGTTGAGAAGGAAAAGGACTTTTCTTTTAATTTTATTGGGAATTTTATTCTTCCATATGTTTTTGTTTATGAATGAAAAAATATTTGAATCTTATATTATCTTTTTTAAAAAAACTTTCTTTTTGTACAGGGGTTATAATACTCTTGATGTGTATTCTTTTTTATATACTTTCTTTTGTTCAACTGACTTTTGACTTGGATATTAAGTTTAAGGGTGTTTTGTGGGTGGTATTGTTTGGACTTGCCAAAACTTTTCAATATTTGGGTCTAACTATAATAGGAGCAGAAGGAGTAAGAAAATTGAAAACCATGTTATCCGCTAAAAAGACATAGTCAAAAGTGTTAAAAAAACAATCATAACAAAATGAATAATATATTAGAAATCAATAAGGTAACTAAGTCATATGCAAAGAAAAAAGCCATAGATGAAGTTTCTTTTTCTGTAAAAGAGGGAGAGGTTTTTGGGCTTTTGGGACCTAACGGAGCAGGCAAAACTACCCTTATACGTATGATAAATCAGATAACATTGCCCGATAGTGGAGATATATTCTTTTTTGGTGAGAAATTATCAGAAAAACATATTTCCTTTGTGGGGTATTTGCCAGAGGAAAGAGGCTTGTATAAGAAAATGAAAGTATATGAGGTGGTGTTGTATCTTGCTGAGTTAAAAGGACTGAAAGGCATAGAGGCAAAGCAACGTATGGACTATTGGTTTGAGAAATTTGATATAAAGGATTGGTGGAATAAGAAAGTAGAGGAATTGTCAAAAGGAATGCAACAAAAAGTTCAGTTCATTACAACTATTATACACAATCCAAAACTTTTGATTTTTGATGAGCCTTTTAGTGGTTTTGACCCTTTGAACGCAAATCTTCTTAAAAGTGAGATATTAGATTTGAGAAAACAAGGAGCAACTATTATTTTTTCTACTCATAATATGGAATCGGTGGAGGAAATTTGCGATAGTATGGTGCTTATAAATTCTTCCAAAAATGTATTAGAGGGTAAGGTAGATGAGATAAAGCAAGATTTCAAAAAAGGAGAATACGAAGTAATAACCTCTGGCTCAGAGATAGAAACTCTTTTGCCTGAGGGAGTTGGTTTGGTGAGAAAAACTATTGATAATAAAGGACTTTGTACCTCTGTACTTAAAATTCCAAAGGGAGCAAATGCCGAGGTGCTTTCTTCTATACTAAAACAAATGGATATACTCTCTTATAGAGAGATACTTCCTACTATGAACGAGATATTTATTTCTACAGTACAAAGAGGAGAACAAACAAAAATATAATGCGTTATGAATAAACTTTGGATAATAATAAAAAGAGAGTATCTTTCTAAGGTAAAAAAGAAGTCTTTTTTTGTAATGACTCTTTTGGGACCAGTATTAATGACCTTAATAATAGTTTTGCCTACTTTGTTGCAAAATAGTGCAAAGGAAAGATATCATATAATAGTGGTGGATGAGATAGAAAAATCTATAATAAAGGGAGATACTATTTCGTTTTTTAAGGGTAAGTTTAGGAGCAATGATGATTTGCTTTTTGAGTATTCGGACAACATAAAGGAGGCACAACAATTGCTTTCTAATGGATTGTGTGATGGAGTTTTGGAATTGGTCAATACTAACGACAATCCACCTATAAAGAGTTTTCTTTTCTATGCGGATAACGAGCCAAGTGTGGAGGTAAGTACTTATATAAGAGAGCAGACCAAAGAGATATTTAAAAACTCTCTACTGAGGGTTGATTATGATATGACAAGCGAGGATATACAACTAATTAACGACCCAAAAATTGATTTCTATGCCAAAGACATAAATACGGGAGAAGAATCTCAAACAGAACTAAAAACAATAGTTGGTTTTGTACTTGCTTTTGTCATTTATATGTTTATTTTCTTGTTTGGTAGTCAGGTTATGAGGAGTGTTGGAGAAGAGAAAACGAGCAGAATTATAGAGGTTTTGGCTTCCAGTGTAAAGAGTATTTATCTTTTGTTTGGCAAAATAATAGCGGTGGCGTTGTTGGGACTTACTCAAATCTTTTTTTGGATAATACTAACTTTGTTATTAGTAGGCGGAGTAAGTATTGCAGAGCCAGACTTATTCAAACCACAAGAACAAAAAGAAATACAGATGTCGCAACGCGTGGTAAATGTGGATGTTGTAGATTTTGATACTATGGACACTTCCATAGCCAAAGAAATGGTACAAAGTTTCCAAAGCATAAATTTTACTTTGGTTATAAGTGTGTTTGTTATTTATTTTATTTTGGGTTATTTCTTATATGGCAGTATGTTTGGAGCCACGGGGGCACTGTTGGATAACGATACAGATAATTCTCAATTTACTTTGCCCGTTACTGTGCCAATGATATTTGCTATAATATGTGTGCCTATGATTATAAATAATCCTACGGGAAGTGTAGCGGTATGGTTGAGTATGATACCTTTTACCTCGCCGGTTATAATGTTGGTTAGAATTCCTTTTGGTGTTCCTGTTTGGCAACTAATACTTTCTATTGTTATTTTATTGCTTACCATTTGGCTTACTATTTATTTTGCTGCAAAGGTATATCGTACGGGCATACTTATGTACGGCAAAAATCTAACTTGGAAAGAGGTATTCAAGTGGTTTAGAAAATAAAACTTAAATGTTTTTTTGTGAATAAATTTTGTTTCTATTATAAATATTTCTAACTTTGCATTTTGATGATATTTATTTAGGTTAATAATAAACTTTTGAACGATATGAAGAGATTTGCTTTTTTGCTTTTGTTTGCAATGTTGTTTTCTTTGCAAACGGTGTTTGCGGTAGTATCTACGCCTAATCCTATAAACACCCAACAATCTGACAATACCATATTGACAATTAGGCTTTTGGGAGATGAAAAATTATCTTGGGCTAAAACTTTGGACGGATACACTTTGTTAAGAAATGATAATCAAGACTATGTTTATGCTATTTCGGACAAAAGAAATGGAATAATTCCCTCTAATGTAATAGCACATAATGAGGGAGAGAGAAGTAAGGAGGAATTGGATTTTTTGTCCTCTATTAGCAAACATCTTTTCTTTTCTCATGAGCAATTGACTTTGGTGCGTCAGTACAATGAAGCACGTTATAATTTTGAGAAAAAAATAAAAGAAAAAAACACTTCAACTTCTTTGGTTAAAGACTATAAGATGTTGGTCATTTTGATGTCCTTTGCAGATAAACCTTTTACTACTCCAAGGGTAGAGGTAGAAGCCTTGTATAATCAAGTAGGTTATTCCACTAATGGAAATGGAGGTAGTGTGCATGATTATTTTTGGGCTTCTTCTGATAAGCAGTTAAATGTTACTGCTACAGTATTAGGACCTTATACTGCCAATAATAACCTTAATTACTATGGTAGAGATACCGTATATGAATGGCAAGGTCAACAATATCCAGTAAAGGATGTAAATGTAAAAGAACTTATAACAGAAGCAATAGAAAATGCAGATTATGAGAGAGTAGATTTTACGCCTTTTACTAATGGAACATCTGATTATGAGGTAGAATGTGTATATGTTCTTTATGCGGGTTATGCACAATCGGCGGGCAACGCTTCTAATACAATATGGCCTCATAGAAGTACATTATATAACAGGATGTATGCCGGAGGTGTGTCTTTTTATAACTATGGTTGCTCTTCTGAGTTTGAGGGTAATGAAAATTATAGTGCAGGTCCTTTGATGATAGGAACAATTTGTCACGAGTTTTCTCACGTATTGGGATTGCCTGACTTATACGATACTCAGAGCGATAACCACGATGGAGAAAGTTTTCACCCAAGTACATGGGACATTATGGCAAGTGGCAACTATAATGGAAACAGTGGTTATCCTCCTTTGTGGTCGGCAACAGAAAGAGAGATAAGCGGATATACCTCCACCAATATAATAGAAATAGACCAAGAAGGCACTTTTACCCTTCCTCCTTTGGATGAGGAAAACAAAGCCTATAAAATAGTAAATTCTACTAACGAGTATTTTATTTTGGAAAATAGACAAAAAAGAGGTTTTGATACTAACTTGCCCGGACATGGTATGCTTATTTATCATATAGACAGGAGCGTTTGGAATCTTAATTCTAACTGCGTGAATTGTACTCCGGGACAAGAGGGTTATAGAGTAGTCTCTGCAACCAATGTTATAGATGCAAGCAATCCTTTTCCTGGCACAGATAACAAAACTTCTTTTACCGATAACACAACACCAAACAGTTTGGCATATACAGGCGCAACAACCAACAAACCTATATACAATATAGCAGAAAACAATACTACCAAAAACGTTACCTTTACCTTTATGAACTCCTCCGATTATCCTTTGATAGCAAACACAGAGGCAGATTTTAGAGGAGATACTTTGGATTTTTCTGCACAAATAACCTCTCTTTCCAATTTGGTTTCCATTAGTGGTGTGTGTTATTCCACAGATAATAATACTCCAACCATAGATGATGACACTATTCTAACTTCCAATACTTCCACTACCATATTGAGCAATATAACAGGCTTGTTGCCTAATACTTATTATTATCTAAGAGCATTTGTTGTAACCTCTGCCAACAAGGTTTCGTACGGTGAGGTTGTTAGAATAAAAACTCCTTGTGAGATTATCAACATATTCCCATACGAGATAACTTTTGAGAATATGAGCATAGAAAATTCTTGTTTGTCAGTATCTGATGAATATGTTACAAATACTTGGCAAATAGTTACCCAGGCAACAGATGCCAACAACAATACTATAAATGCTTATAGTGGAGATAATTTTGCTTACTATCATACTAATTATATTTCACAAACGCCGGAGTTGAAATTGATTACCATGCCACTGAATATCAATTACCTTTCTTCTCCTGCACTTTCTTTTGCTTATCAGACCAAACAAATAGGAGCGAGGAAGGATGTGTTAAAAGTTTATTACAGAACATCTCTTGCTAATGATTGGACTTTGTTGAAAACATATAACAACGGTACTACAACTTGGGTGCTTGATACCATAGATTTGCCAACAAAAAGTACTACTCTTTATGTTGCTTTTGGAGGTGAGGTACGTTCTGCAGGAGGTGTTTATGTGGATAATGTTACTATCTTTGATAAAAACATCTCTGCTTATCCTTCCATAACAACATCTTCTGTAGTAGAAATAGCCGATATTTCTGCAAAGGCAGAGGGTAATATGTCTAACATTGGAACAATAGATTTTGTTAGAAAAGGTTTTGTTGTTTCTTCTGAAAATGCGGAGCCTACCATACTAAACGCTGATATCTATTCTTCTCAAGTTTCTGATTTGGGAGTATATTCACTTAAAATAGACAACCTTACTCCAAATACAACTTATTACATCAGGGCTTTTGCACAGAATATGGCTTTGATTTCATACGGAGAGGTTTTAACCTTTACTACTATTTGTCCTGCTGTTAAATATTTTCCATATCAACCTCTTCTATCCTCAGAGGATACCCTTTGCTTTAATAACGAAGGTGGTTGGCAGACCAATCTTATAGACTCTTCATACACCTATTTAGCACAAAACAACTCTTTAGAAATCTCCAAACTCATTACTCCTATGTTTGACTTCTATCTTAAGGAAAATGTGTCATTAACTTTTGATTATAAGTTAAATAGTGGTAGTAGTTTTGACTTAAAAGTTTTGTATAAACAATGCGTAGATTGTCAGTGGCAAACTCTTTCTACTATAAATATAACAAGCAATGCTTATCAAAACAATACCGTTCAATTGCCTCAAACTTTTTATAACTTAGGAGTAGATTCTCTTTCCACTCATTCTTTCTTTGCTTTTGAGCCTGCAAGTAATACGGGAGCAATTAGTATAAGGAACATAAAGATAGATGCAACTTCTCAAATACCTATTATTAGCACCGATAGTGCTACTTTGGCAGATTACAATAAAATAAAAGTATATGCAACTTTGCATGATACTGGACTTTCTTCCATAACACAAAAGGGTATTTGCTACTCTACTACAAACAATCCTTCCTTAGACAACAATGCTTCGGTAGTACTTTCCAATGAGGCGGGAAACTCTGCATTTGATGTAGAAATAGACAACCTTCCTATACTAACTCAATACTATGTAAGAGCTTTTGCTACCAATTCATACGGAACCGCATACGGAGAGGTTATTCCTATAAAAACAAAATACTATGCTATATATAACAACATCATATCCGAAGACCAAGAATTGTGTAATATTTATCCAGCGATACTTAATGGTCAAACTCCTACGGGAGGAGACAATACTTCCTATTCTTATATGTGGATTCATAGCACAGACCTCGTTTCTTGGGAAGATTGCAACGAGGGAGTATATAGCGACAGAGCAACCTATCAACCTCGCCCAACCAATATGGTAGGCACCCATTATTATGCAAGAGTGGTAACATCGGGCTTATCTGTGGATACAAGTAATTATGTAACCATAAGAATTTATCCTGAATCCAATGGAGGCAATATTTTTGCTAATTCTTCTTCTGTTAATGTATCGGATACAGTGGTTCTTTCTCTTAGAGCGTACTCAGGAGATGTTTTGTCTTGGCAAATCAAACGTCCTTCTGTTTTCTATATAGATTGGGAAGAAATAGAGAATTCTCAAAACCTATCTACTCTAAACTATACGCCTCAAGCAGAAGGAGAATATACTTTTAGAGCCGTTGTCAAAAGTGGAGTTTGCGACCAAGCAGAGTCAAGCGAAAGAGTAATTCAAGTAAATAGTGTAGCGTTGATAGACGTGAATAAAGAGGCTCAAAATCTATACATTACTCCAAATCCATCCACAGGAAAAATCAATTTGGTAACAACCAATACTCAAACTCAAAATATCCTTCTTACTATAAACAATACTAACGGAGCAACGGTTTATTCAACAAACATT
>JAUNWC010000265.1 GCA_030540495.1 Bacteroidota bacterium | reverse complement strand
GTATAAAAATAGTTAAAAAAAATTGTAAGTGTAAAAAAAATTGTAATTTTGCAAACAGAGTTGTTGTAAGTATAACAATGAATTAGGAACAATATTTGATGTAACTAATAGAGAAAAAATTTTTAGTATGATAAATATAACCTTACCCGATGGTAGTGTAAAACAATATAATGAAGGAGTAACTCCATTGGAAGTAGCAAAGAGCATTAGCGAGGGATTGGCAAGAAACGTGCTTTCTGCCAATATGGATGGACAAACTACTGAATTGAACAGACCTATAAATAAAGACTGCAATCTTAAATTAAACACCTGGAACGATGAAGAAGGCAAAAAAACTTTTTGGCACTCTTCTGCTCACTTGTTGGCATCAGCCGTACAAGCCTTATATCCAAATGCTAAATTTGGTATAGGACCTGCCATAGAAAACGGTTTTTATTATGATATAGACTTTGGCGACCAAGTGCTTTCTACAGAAGATTTTCCTAAGATAGAGGAAAAAATGAAAGAGTTGGTAAAACAAAGTGTAAAACTTGTAAGAAGAGAGGTAAGCAAGCAAGAGGCTTTGAATTTCTTTTCTAAAAGAGGAGAGAAATACAAGGTAGAACTTATTGAAAATTTGGAAGATGGGAGTATAACTTTCTATGAAAGTGGAGATTTTATAGACCTTTGTAGAGGTCCGCACCTAATAGACTTTTCTCCTATTAAAGCCTTAAAGATAACCTCTTTGGCAGGAGCATATTGGAGAGGCGACGAACACAGGGAGCAACTTACCCGTCTTTATGCGATTTCTTTCCCAAAGAAAAAAGATTTGGACGAATACCTTGCCCTTTTGGAAGAGGCAAAGAAACGCGACCACAGAAAACTTGGCAAAGATATGGAGTTGTTTGCTTTTTCTCAAAACGTTGGAGCGGGCTTGCCTTTGTGGTTGCCAAAGGGTACGGATTTGAGAAATAGATTGCAGGAATTTCTTGCTAAGGTTCAAAAACAATATGGTTATCAGCAGGTTATAACTCCACATATAGGCAATGTTAATTTGTATAAGACAAGCGGACACTATCAGAAGTATGGCAAAGATTCTTTCCAAATTATCAAGACTCCAAACGAGGGAGAGGAATATATGCTTAAACCCATGAATTGTCCTCATCATTGTGAGATATATCGTTTGAGTCCAAAGTCTTACAAGGATTTGCCTTGCAGAATAGCGGAGTTTGGCACCGTTTATAGATACGAAATGAGTGGAGAATTGCACGGATTGACCCGAGTAAGATGTTTTACTCAAGACGATGCACATATTTTCTGCACTCCTGAGCAATTGAAAGAAGAGTTTTGCAAAGTAATAGACATTATATTGTATATTTTCAAAACACTGAAATTTGAAGACTATATTGCCCAAATTTCTTTGAGAGACCCTAATAATAAAGAAAAATACATAGGTTCGGATGAAGTTTGGGAAAAAGCGGAAAAGGCTATTATAGAATCTACACAAGAAAAAGGCTTGAAAACTATCACTGAGGTTGGTGAAGCCGCTTTCTATGGACCTAAACTTGACTTTATGGTTAAGGATGCACTTGGTAGAAAATGGCAACTTGGCACCATACAAGTAGATTATAATTTGCCAGAGCGTTTTGGTTTGGAATACACAGGTGCAGATAATCAGAAACATAGACCTGTAATGATACACAGAGCGCCTTTTGGAAGTATGGAGAGATTTGTGGCTGTGTTGTTGGAGCATACGGCTGGCGAGTTCCCTCTTTGGCTAACTCCAGAGCAATTTATTATTTTGCCTATAAGTGAGAAATACGAGCAATATGCAGAGAATGTCAAACAAAGTTTGGAGAGTGCAGGACTTAGGGGTAGCATAGACAATAGAAGCGAAAAAACAGGTAGAAAAGTGAGGGATGCAGAGATAAGAAAAATAAAATACATGCTTATTGTGGGAGAAAAAGAACAGACAGAAGGTAGCGTTTCCGTAAGGGAAAAATATGTGGGAGACAAAGGTAGTATGAGTGTAGAGGACTTTGCAAAACTTGTTAATAATGAAGTAGAAAATGAACTTGCAGGATAAGTAACCTGCTGTTAGTGAATAGTAAAATATTTTAGTAATAACAAAAATTTTAAGGAGGATAGTGCTATAGAAACACAGAATCAACAACGCAGACAATTTGATAGAAGGGCTCCAAGGAAGGAAGAACCAGCACATCAAATAAATGAGTTCATAAAAGACCCAATAGTAAGAGTGGTTGGCGAAGGATTTGAACCAAAAATATGCAATCTAAAAGAAGCCTTGAAAATGGCTTATGATGAGGGGTTTGACTTGGTAAAGATTTCGCCCAATGCCAATCCACCGGTTTGCAAAGTGATGGATTATCAAAAATTTCTTTATGAACAAAAAAAGAAAGAAAAAGAGAGAAAAGCCAAGTCGGCTAAAATGTCGGTAAAAGAAATAAGGCTTGGACCTCAAACAGATGACCATGATTTTGATTTTAAATTAAAACATGCTCAGCGATTTCTTACGGAAGGCAATAAGGTTAAGGTAGAAGTTTTTTTTAAGGGTAGAACGATAGTTTATAAAGAGCAGGGAGAGGAGAAACTTCTGAAATTTGCAGACGCTCTTTTGG
>JAUNWC010000264.1 GCA_030540495.1 Bacteroidota bacterium | reverse complement strand
ATCTTTGCATTGTTAAACGAAAAAAATAAGGAGAAAAAGTTATGGCAAAAGAAATAACAGATGCAACTTTTGAACAGTTGATTAGCACAGACAAACTTGTGGTTATAGATTGTGGAGCAACTTGGTGTGGTCCTTGTCAGCATATAGCACCAATTATAGACGAATTGGCTAACGAGTACGAGGGCAAAGCCGAGATAGTTAAGTGTGATGTGGATGAAAACACTGAGGTAACTTCTAAGTATGGTATTAGAAATGTTCCTACGGTTCTATTTGTTAAAAACGGAGAGTTGTTAGACAGATTGGTAGGAGCGCAATCCAAATCTACTTATGTTGAAAAGATAGAAAAATATTTGTAATCTTTTTTCAACGTGAAATTCATTAAATTACAATTAAAGACAAATTAAAGAATGTCCGTCGATTTGGAAAAACTCGACGGATATTCTTCCTTAGAGTTTAGAGCAAATAAGAGGGTAGAGGGCTTTATTGCTGGTTTGCATAGGAGTCCTTTTCATGGTTTTTCTGTAGAGTTTGCTGATTATAGGCCATATAATGTCGGAGAGGATACCAAGTATATGGATTGGAAGTTGTTTGCTCGTACAGATAAACTTTTTCTAAAAAACTACGAACAAGAGACCAACCTTAGATGCTTATTGGTCTTAGACCATTCTTCTTCTATGTATTTTCCTTTTGATAGACAGAAAGCCAATTTGGAAATTTACAACAAGATGAGTTTTGCCGTTGTCTCTATGGCAACCCTTGTTTCTATGTTGTATAGGCAAAGAGATGCTTTTGGTTTGGCACTCTTGTCTGATAAGATTGATTTTATTTCTGATATAAAATCAAATCTTGCTCACAAAAAATACATTTTTACTCTTTTGGAGCAAATCTATTCTCAAAAAGTAGAACAAACAAAACCTATTACACGACTATCTCCTCTTTTGCATAGATTGGCTGAGCAAACTCACAAACGTTCTTTGGTGGTAATATTTACAGATTTGTTTTCTCAAACAGATACTCCACAAGATATAATCAACGCTTTGCAACATTTGAAATACAACAAACACGAGGTAATACTCTTTCATTGTATAGATAAAAAATTAGAAGAAAAACTCCTATATAAGAATCGTCCTTATCGTTTTGTGGATGTGGAGAGTAGAGAAGAAATAAAGTTAAATCCTGTGGAGATAAGGGAGATTTATAATAGAGAAGTTGGTCAAAAATTCAACTATATAAAACAAACCTGCCTTAATATGGCTATAGATTATGTAGAATGTGATATAAACAAAAGTTTAAACCAGGTGCTTTTGCCTTATTTTCTTAAACGTATAAGATTGAAATAAAAAGAATTTTTTTTCCATAATATCATTGGCTCACATCTCTAATATTGTATATTGGCAAAGGAATTGCATCTCTAAGAGAGGAAAGCAAGGCTTGATTATCTACCTTAAAGCCAAGTGGAGAAATAGGATTAATGGTTATGGCAAGCAGTTGGGTGGAGTAGAGGCAAAGTATTTTTCCTCCTTGTGAAAGAAAACGATTGGTATTCAAAGGAGAAGAAAACACATGGGTAAAATCTTTGGTAATAAGTGTGTAGTCTCCTGTATTTTTGCTTGAAAGAATCATTTCCAAAAGTTTATCGGTTATCATTCCAGCAATATATATGGTTTTTGAAACCCCAAAAAGTTTATCCCTATATTTGTCTATCATTAATAAAGAAGGAATATTTAAATCTATAATTTCCTCTGACTCTTCCTTTATAGCAAAGATACCTTGTTGTATGGAGGAGAGTTTGTTTTTTAACTCGTTTTTTACCTTAGGTAGTTTGGTCATATCATAGAGAAATTTTGTCTTATTGGTTATGGTATCTATGTTGGCAGAAATTACTGCCCCTGTGGATAGTATCATAGCCTCTGTTATAGAGGGTGAGGCAAAACTTTTTCTTGACAATGCTCCGTCTATTAAGCAAATATCACAACTCTCAGAAATTTCTTTTATCAATTCTTTGAGCCATAGGGTAGAAGTAGGACCAGAAAGCATAACATTGCCAAAACAAAGCGAGCGAGCCGTTACCAACCTTCCCAATGAAGAGGAATATAAAGAGAGTTTTTCTATTTGAGAAACAATTTGTTTTTGTTCATACAATTTTTCTGAGGTTACAAATAGTGTATTAGGATATATGAAAACCATAGGTTTAGAAGTAGAGGTTACTTGGTCAAGTGTTTCTCCGTCTATTCCTATGGAGGTTACTCCTATTGTTTTGTTTAGCGTATGCAAACGAGAAATAACATAATTCAAAGCCTCTGTTTTGCCGGCATTTTTATCCATACCAACAAAGGAAACACTCCTATATTTTAATATATCTTTTACAAAAGGCATTTTTCTATTTCTAAAACAATAAAGTCTGTAAAATCTCTACTTTACAGACTTTAAAAAAACACTTTACTTATTAAAATTGTTGTCCCATCAAGATTCGAACTTGAGTTAAGAGAGCCAGAATCTCTCGTGTTGCCACTACACTATGGGACAAATCATATAGAAATCAAATATCTGTTTTCTGTTTGCAAAGATAGTACAAAAACCGCTTGTAACAAAATTTATTTGGCAATTTTATTTCAAACTTTTTATTCTTATC
>JAUNWC010000263.1 GCA_030540495.1 Bacteroidota bacterium | reverse complement strand
AAAGCAAGATTCGTTCCAACGAAAGCAAGATTCATTTTTTTGAAACGAAGAAAAAATTAAAAATTTTCAAGAAAAATTCTCATAAATCGCTGTTTTTCAGCAAAAAAGCCCGAAAAATCCCTTTTTTAAAAGGCTAAGTCGCTGATAATCAAGCAAAGTTTCTCAAATTTGAGTTTTAATTGGCAATTAAAATATTTTCGGGTTTTTTGTTTTTTTGGTAGGTTGGGATAGGTTATAATAAGTTGTAATAGGTTAGCATAGGAGAGCAAAGCCTACTATAAGTTGGAGCCTTTGGCTCCTATAAGTTAGCATAAGTTATGATAGGTTTGCATAGGAGAGCAAAGCCATTACACCTTTATAAAACAGGCAGAGCCTACGCTTATGCGTCCTCCTATCATAACCTATGCTAACTTATGCTAACCTATTATGAGGCTATGCCTCTAACCTATAACAACCTATAAAGGAGGCTATGCCTCCTTCTTCCAACCTATTTGCTATTTTATTGCTTTGGCAATAGCGTTAAACATATAGGTAAGAAAACAATAGCAAGCGGGGAAAAAAGATAATTTCTCTTCGTTACGTAAAATATTCCATTGCCAAGAAGCCGCCCTTATTTTATTATGAGATACACTCCCTTTGCATACCCTGTATAGTATTTCTATGGTTTGAGTGTTTTTTGCAACAAAACCTTTTTTCAAAATATCCAACCACAAAAGATAGTCCTCATGTCCTATTTTTTTGAAATACATTTTGCCAACCTTTTCACTATCATATACAACAGAAGAACATCGCATATAATTACTTTTTTGTAATTTCTTGTGGTCTATGGTCTTAGGAGCCTTTATTATTCTGTTGTTTCTTTTGCCTTGCTCATTGATTTTCTCATGATTGGAAAATACTATTGCCACATCTTTTTGAGCAAACAAAGGCAATTGTCTTTCCAACTTAGAGGGCAACCAAATATCGTCAGCATCCAAAAAAGCAATATATCTTCCTAAGGCAATATCTGTTGCAATATTTCTTGGCAAAGTAGGAGAACCCGAAGGTTTATCTGTTTTAAGGTATTTTATACGAGAATCTTGTTTGGCATAATTGTTTATGATATTTGCAGAATTATCTGAGGAACAATCGTCCGTAATAATCAATTCCCAATAAGGATAAGTCTGACCCAGTACGCTCTCTATTGCAAAAGATATAAACCTTTCGGCATTGTAACAAGGTATTATTATACTCACTAAATTATTCTGCATATACGTTTTTTATTTTGTTGCAAAGTTATACATAAAAATTCAAATATTATTCATTCATAAAAAAAAGAAAAACAAACTCTCTGAAAATAAGCAAGTAAAGAAAAAAGAAAGAAAAAAATACATACTTATATGGTATCAGTATAATAATTTGAAAGTTTTAACGTTTTTATTGCGTATAAACCTAAAAAAATAGAAAACACTATGAAAGTAAAAGGAACAAAAACAGAAAAGTGTATATTGACTTTCTTTGCAGGTGAATCTCAAGCAAGAAGTCGTTATCTAATGTTTGCCAAACAGGCTAAGAAAGAAGGCTATGAGCAAATAGCAGCAATATTTACAGAAACAGCAGACCAAGAGGCTGAACACGCAAAAATTCTTTTCAAAATGTTGGAAGGCGGAAGTTGTGAGATAACAGCAAGTTATCCTGCCGGAGTTATAGGTACAACAAAGGACAACCTAAAAGCCGCCGCTGAGGGAGAAAATGAAGAATGGACTATAGGTTATCCGGGCGGAGCAAAAATAGCAAAAGAAGAAGGTTTTGACGAAATAGCAAAACAATTTTTGCTAATAGCCGCAGTGGAAAAGAGACACGAAGAAAGATACCTAAAACTACATTCTCATTTTGAAAAAGATGATGTATTCTATTCAGAAGAGGAACAATGCTGGGTTTGTAGAAATTGCGGTTTTAGATTCAAAGGAAAGAAAGCACCTGAGACTTGCCCTTGTTGTCTTCATCCTCAAGCCTACTTTGAAAGAGAGGCAACTAACTACTAAAAGAACATAGTTGTAATTTTTTTTAATATTTTAAAGAAGTGTAACCAAGAATTAGTTTCTTGGTTACTTTTTTTATTATATATAGAAAAAGAATTTACTCGCTAATAGGAAATTCCTTCGTTGGCATCATTACATTGACTTTTATTCCCTTTGGCAAGGCTTGAAAAAAGAAATAAACCTCTGCATTTTTGTAAATCTTTTTCATTGATTTATAGATTTTTACCCTATCTATTTTGGAAAGAGAATTTTTATTATAATAAACCATAAGAATAGGACTTTGAGAATAATCTTTTTCGTAACAAGCAGAGCAAAAATTATAATCAAAAACTACAATATTATCGTACTTTAAAATATCTATGGTTATGGTGTCCATTTGTTTGGTTTCTACCACAAGATTATTTTGAGCCGAAGTCCAATAACTTAGAATAGTACATATCAAGGCTATAAATAATATCTTCTTCATCTTGGCTTAATTTTTCTTCTTGCTTAAACAAAATTCCATTACCAAATAAAGGCATATGCTCCTTAAAGTATATATCTCCAAAAGGAGTTTCATAGGTAAAGGACAACAAATATTTAAAGGTCTTGTTGTTTGTATTTACTATTACAAGA
>JAUNWC010000262.1 GCA_030540495.1 Bacteroidota bacterium | reverse complement strand
TGCATCATATCCATAGCAGAATTATAAGCACTTACATCCATTTTCAAGGGAGGAACTATTACAAGACTTCCTCCATTTTGCCTAAAATTATTTAACTCTTGACAAAGCCCTGAAGAAATATTTTCCACCTCTGCCAAAATAATAACATTATATAGACCAAATTTGGAAAAATCTATAGCATTTTCGCTCATATTATCAAGTTGTATCTCTTGATTGTTGCTAAATAACCTATTGATATAAACGTTTTCCTTATTGTGATTAATGGCAAGTGCTTTGATTCTATCGCTTATGTTTAGGGCAAAATAAAAATCATCATCATATACTATTGGAGAATCCAAAATTTGTATTTTTCCTTTTACTATTCCACTCTGTTTTAAAACAAAAGACATATTCACCACAGCAGAAGAATGTTTTTCTATGCTAATATTTGCCATACTTTGTTGTATATCATCTATATACAATTTGACAGGAATATTTTCCGCTCTTTCTTCTGAGGCATTGGTAACAGAGATTTTCAAATCTACTTTCTGCCCTTTTTGATAAATATTTCTGTCAAAGAGAATGGAATCTACATATATGTTATTAATATTGCTTATTAAAATAGGAATAAACACATCCTTTATTGTGCTGTCTTGTTTTATGTTGTTGAAATCCAATTGAGATGTTTGATAATCAGAAACAAAAAAAACTCTTTTGCTTTTTTCATTTCGCATTTTCAAAAGATGATGAGCCGTGTTTATTAGGTTGGAATAAGGCTCTGAAGCCGGCGATATTTCTACTTCTTTGAGAAATTCCATAAAATATTTTTTGCTTACAAAATGTTTGTATTTGCCTTGCATATCCATAGTAAGCAAACAAAAAACATCATTATCAGAATATTCCCTTATTATTTCTTCTACCTTAGATTTGGCTTGCTGAAATGCCGAGCCTTTATTGGAAATATTTTGCATAGAAAAACTATTATCCAAAACCACAACAACAGCATTTCCTTTTTCACTAACAAGTTTGTCCTCCTCTTCCTTTATATATGGTTGTGCAAAAAGAAGAGAAAGAAATATTATAAGCAAACAGCGAAAAAGCAAAAGCAAACGTTCATATAATTTGTTTTGTTTCTTATTAAGTAGGGCTATATTTTTAAGCATAGCCACATTGGTAAAAGCAACTTTTTTAAACCTATGAAAATTAAATAAATGCACCGCAATAGGTACCACAACAGCCAATGACAACAACAAAAAATAAGGATATAAAAAAGCCATTTTACTTATATTTTCTTATTCAAAATCAAAACTTCAAAATTATTTAATTACACTTTGCAAAGTTAATAAAAAAAACATCAAAAAAACATATACTCACAAACCCAAATCTTGTTTCAAAAGCAAAGAGAATTTTTTTGCACCTATTTCGGAAAGATGGTCGCCATCATAAAAATACATCTCCTTATAAAAACGCTTGTCTTTCATATAATCAAAATACTCTATACCGTACCTTCTAACTAATTGATTTACTAATTCATATGTCTCTTGCATTTGTTTTGGATTGATTTTTTCATAATAGGTATGCCAACAAGGAGTGGTAAGGAGAACTATTCTTATTTTTCTATCTATGCAAAATTTTACAATTTCCTCCACATTCTTATAATTTCTACTCTCTTGAGAAAAATCTTTTGCCGTATGGGACCACAAAGCTTGTTCTACTTTTTTGGTTTGCCAAGTATTTAAGTCTTTGTCTTTTAAGGAGTGTAGACTACCCCAAGCATATTCGTCATATTCCTTTCTTTCTGAGGAAGAAAAACTTTTTTTCAACTTTTCCTTAAAAGTACTCATAGAGGCAAATTCAAAATCATATTTCAACTCTTTGGGAAAAGAGGCTTTCATATATAATTTATAAAACATTGCACGATAAGGTGTTGTTTCTTGCAAAGGCTTGTCAAAAAAAGTAAAATAAGAGATAGGCATAATAACGAGTTTTAAATTCTGGTAGGTATTGACATAATTTTCAAGCACAAAAACATCGTACTCTGTAGTTTGAGATGGATTGGCAAGAGAAAAAGCCTTATTAGAGAGCATTCCCGGTTTTATCCCATAGAAACTATGCGAAGAACCCAAAACAATAATCTCTACTTCACTTCCCTTCTCTTTCATATACTTGTGTTTGTATTTATAAGCATTGTCTTGATTTCTAACAAGATATTCTCCCGTGCAAAGCAACAAGAGTATTGGCAAAAAGAAACAAATGATATATTTAAGAAAACGCTTCATTTTTTTTAGAATTGAAAATAAATAAAAGTTTGTCCCTCGCCTTGCATTGTTATGGTAATCAGAAAAATAACATAATACAAACACCATCTAACAAAACGAAATCTTAACACTCCCTTGCCTGAAAGTTGCAAAGCGTGGTCTTTTCCCCTCTGCACCCACTCCACCGCAAGCAACACAAAGATAAAAAAACATACTTTAAGATATTTTCCTTCACAAATAGCAAGAGCGTTAAAAGGAGAGGAAAATATCTTTGCAACATAATCAAAAAACATATTTACACTTTCTACCCTAAACATTATCCACCCCACTACCACAAAAGCAAAGGTAAATACTATTTTTGGAATATCTTTAAGGGTTGGCTCGGAGGTATATTTTTTTC
>JAUNWC010000261.1 GCA_030540495.1 Bacteroidota bacterium | reverse complement strand
ATTTGTTCTATATTTAAAGACTATGGAGTTAGTAGTATAATTGTAATAAGGAAAACCATCCTCCGCTTTTAGTATTAGTGTTTCAATTTTTTCCTTTTCTTGTTTTTGTTCTGTGGGTTGTGGTTGAGTAACTTTGGTCTTTACTTGTTCCTCTTCTACTTCTATTACATTGCCTCTTTTTATGCAAGAAGATAGAAGTAAAGATGTGAATATTAGTCCTAAAAGTATTTTTCTTATATGTAGCATCATTTTTTATTATTTAAGTGATTCAATAGAAGAGTAGCGACCTTCACAGGCGGCTACTCGGGTTAAAAGATTCGTAAAATAAATATTTCAAAAATAAAATATTAAGTTTCTCTTTTTGATTTAAAATTAAACTCATTTAGTTCTTGGGATTAGCACTTTGTTTTAGTAATAGTGTTTTTTCTTATCTTATAAACCACACCTCCACCTGCCAAGCCCAATAATAAAGCCGTTGCTGTGCCTATAGGGGTATTAGATGATTCTGTGTGCTTATCTCTAGTATTAGATGATGGGTGTGGAGGTGGAGAGGGTGGTTCTTGTTGTGCCTTAGATACATTGCTAACTATTAGTGCAAACATAAATATCAATAATATTCTTTTTATATTTTTCATCTTCTTTCTTTTTTTATTTTGTTTATATATTACTTATTTTTATTAAGTTTGGATAGGTTAGCATAGGTTTTGATAAGTTGGAAGGCTCTGCCTCCTATTATAACTTATTACAACCTATGCAACCTACTTAGAATAACCTATTTATTTTATTACTATTTTTTGTGATTTGGTTTCGTTATTAGCGGTTACTTTTACTATGTATGCTCCAGCGTGGGAGTAAGTAAAGTTATAGTTATCTCCGCTTATTTGTCTTTGATAAACCATTTGTCCAAGTGTATTGTAAAGTTCCACTTGTTTTAATTCCTTACCTTTGATAGATATCTCTTTGTTGTCGTTCCAAATAGATATGCTTTCTTTCTTAACCACTTGAGTTAGAGAAGAAGTGCTTTTTGCTATTTTCACAAGATATCTTTCAGTATTTTCTCCTGCTTGTACATCAAACTCAAAGGAATTATTCTCCTCCAAAACGGTTTCTTGCTCAGTAGCCAAATCTATTATGCTAACTGTTGTTCCATCTGGTATGTTGGAAACAGACAGTTTGGCATTAGCGGCTTTTTGTGTATGGAAACCAACAGGACAAGTATAAACATCTGAGGTATATCTGTTACGTTTTATAGCGACGTTTTCTACTACAAAGTATGGCTCAACCAAGTTCTCGTTGTTTGCAAACAAAGCATAAACATCTCCTATATCAAAACCATCGTTACCATCTTGAGAAGCAAACATTTCACTACGCAAATCATTAGCCTCTACTGTGAATTTTATTTCTGGTACTTCTACATTAGAATTTGGTTCAGCAGGTGCCGCCATTACACCAGTTCCTCCTCCTGTAGTAGGAGCGGTATATTTTATAAAACCACATAGACGATTTACATTGCTATAGTGTGTTATTTCTTCATTGTGCTGAGTGTGCCATTGCATCCAACCTGCAGGTATAGTTATAGATGTTGTTCCAGTAGCATCCGTACCTTCTATTGATGTAGAAGAATATTTATAATAACCTTCTTTTGGTGATGCTACCATAAAACCTTCTCCTGGATAGATTTCACTTGCTTCAGACCATTCTCCATTCCCAGCACGGTTATATACATATACAGTTGCACCTTGTATAGGAAATTGTGGCAACGCCTGATAACCAAAATACTCGGATGTTAATTGGCTGTTATCTAAGAATGTAACTGCCAAAGAGCCCGGAGTAATAACAGTTGTCCATAGTGGTTCTCCTGTCACATTAGTACGAGCAGAGTATTTCCTTCCAACTAAGTCTACTGCTTTCAAAGAGTGTTTATAAGGATTACCTAAAGCAAACCATAGTGGTGAAAAGTAATTGCCTTCTGTTGCTCTATTAGTTGTGTCTATAGTTACTACGGCATCATCATGTATAAAGTAGTTTTGTAAAGCAACTCCATCTCCTAAATAACTTCCCATAGCATTTTCATGATAAAAGAAAGTCATATAACCATAACCTCTTGACATTGGAGTAGGATTGCCGTCGACATCTTTTACTCGCAAATAATCAGATGCCCAAACATTGTTTTCATAATCATAATTTAAAGCGGTAAAATCTAAGTTGAAATAATTCGTATTTCCGTCAAGTACAGAGTTTGTATCAGTATATCGTGGATAGTTTTGTGTGTTATAAGAGGCAGAAGGTATGTTGGTATTTAGATAATTTAGTTGCTTTCCTGTACCGGCTATAAAGTGCCAACCTTCTTTGGATAAGTCTCTTCTTAAACAATTCAAATGAACATAAGACCAATCATGATTAGTTGCGGTTATCAAGTTCCTCATCCAATATACCTGTTGTGCAGTTAGATTCAGAGGTTGTGTTAGAGAAACATTAAGCCTAAAATTAGCAAAGATTGCTAAATCATTTTTGGAAAAGAAAAATCTTATAGGAGTAACAGCATTATTAGGATTTGTGAAGATAGAGTCATTCCTATATAAGAAAGGCAAAGAATCTGTATAATTAACAAAAACTCTTTCTAATCTCTTAGTAGAAAAGGCATAACTATCTATTCTTGCTAC
>JAUNWC010000260.1 GCA_030540495.1 Bacteroidota bacterium | reverse complement strand
TGCAACAATTCTCCCACAAAAGAATATTCAAAACCAAGTATAGGAGAAAAGACTATGATAAATATTCTTTTGGATATGTCTAAGGCAGAGCGTATGACTATGCAAAACGTCAAAGACAGAAAGGAAAAAGATAGTCTAATGCAAGCCTACAAGCAAAGTATTTTGCAACACTATGGAGTGTCCTCAAAGGATTATGAAAACTCGCTAAAAACATATTTGGCAAATCCTAAACAAATGCAAAAACTATCTAAACATATAAAGAAATAAAAAAAGTCCGATACCTTTTTTTAAAGGTATCGGACAAAAAAAGAATGAAAAAAATTGTTATCTTGCTACAATAATCTTTCTAACCGTTGAAAAATTACCATCCGTAAAACTTATCCAATAATTACCTGCTTTTAAGGAAGATACATCCAAACCTAATTTGCTTGAATTACTCTCTGTTTTACCTTCCAATAGTACTTGTCCTTTTAGATTTACAACTCTGTAATATATTTTTTGATTGCTTTGTGGCAAATCTATTGTTATTCTGTTTGTAGCAGGAGTTGGATAAACTTGTCCTATGGAGTTCAAAGTGTTATAGGAGTTAGTCAAAAGAGAAACCCAATTATAAGTACCATTGCCATAAACATCCGCTTGCAAAACTCCATTTATTTCTGTACCATAAGGCAAAGTATAGTAACCCAAAGGAGCCGTCATAGGTTTGGTAATAGTTTTGCCATTGTTGGAGGTGGCTGATATATAATAGAATATTGTATCCTTAGTAACATTTGCTTGCAAAGGAATATCCACTCCATACATATTACTACCCATAGAATAGCAACTTAGTTCCGTAAAATCATTATCAGAGGCATAACGATAAAAAACCTTAACCTCACTTATACCACTTTTGTTCTGAGCAAGTATGTTAAGCGAAGCAAAGGATAAAGGCTCTATTGTGGTGTTTATATATCTTAGAGGTTGATGATATATTCTTACTGGGTTTTCTGCTGGAATTTGTTTGGTTATGCAGTGTAAGGCTCCGCCCGAACCATCAAAACTTCTTACATCAATCTCCTCAAAAGTATAACCTGGATACTTTTCTTTCATTATTTCAATAGCCGCTCTGTTGCCTTCTATGTCTCCCGCTGCTGTTCCCGTTAGGGTAGTATCATAGAAAACAGGTTGAATTATAGCATCATTTACAAAAGTATGGTTGGAAAAAGAACGGGTATATCTCATGCTATAATTTGCTTGAGAAGAGTACCAATTGCCATCATTTCTGGCAGGCAAAGGAATACGAGAAATAAAATATTTATTACCAAAATAGTTTTCCATATTAGATAAAGAGTCAAGGTTGGTGCTAACTCTTTGATAATCTGCCCAAGAACTTAGAGCCTGAGGATACTGAGCAACCACAAACCCCGTTTCTTCCCACATATCGCAATATAGGTCTATGTGTCCCGTACCTCCATCATATTGCAAGGCAGGAAGAACTACAAGTTTGGAAAGATTCAATAGGTATTTAAGGCTGTCTTCTACTTGTTGCTCGGTCAAAGGCTCTTTGCTTTCTACATAATAGCCATAAGGAGAATTGTCGTCCAAATAAGCCAAACCATAGTCATCCATATTGCTCTCATAAACAGCCGAAGTGGTTATCAAAGTTCCCAAACCATCCAAAAGAATATTGCCTCCCTCGTATTCTATGGCTGAGGTATAGACAGGAATACCTAACTGCTCTGCTATTCTTACGGGAATATCGTTGTCCAAAGGTCTTAAACCATAGTACTCAAAGTCCATAAAAGCAATATCGTCATTGTCTCCATAATAGAAAGCCACAGGACCACAATCTCTATACCAAAAAGCATTGCCCGGATTGATAAAAAAACGATAGTTGGTTAGAGGAGTACCCCTTTGTTGCATATAATTCTTAATGGTAGTACTATCATCCGCTGCCCAAATGTTTATCCATACCTGAGTATGCTTTTGTATAGCATCGGCAAGTTTGGCAAAAACCACTGCTATGTCTGAATTAGAAGCCACATCTGGCACGCTATAAATATCCACCAATTCATCGCTATAATCAATTATACCTTTGTCCTCAAATACTGGCATAGCGCCAATATCGCCCGACACACTCTTTGATGTATAAGACCAAGTCATAAGTATAGCCTGCACCTCATCACTTTCTATTGGGTAGATTATATCCTCGGGCAAAGAAAGAGTGCTTTGAGCCTTAGATTGAAAATTTGTTCTTGCCTTTTGATTCTCTGATAAGACAACTTTTGAAAGGTTTTCCTTTTTTGGTTTTCTTGTAATATGCCTATTTGAATACTCTTGATGTATTTGCTCGGCGGTCATTTTTTCTCTTTTTTGCAAAAGTTCCAACTTCTTTTGCTTGATAACTTCTTTTGTTGTTTGAGAAAATGCTGTTTGACCACACAAAAGCAAAACCAACAAAAGTGTTAAGAGTATTTTTTTCATATAATTATATGGTTTTAAGGTTAATTTTACTGACACAAAATTAGCAAAAAATAAAGAAACAAAACGAAAAACCCGAAAATTTTTTAATTGCCAATTAAATCTCAAATTTGAGAAACTTTGCTTGATTATCAGCGTTTTAGCCTTTTTTAAAAGGCTCTTTTTCGGGCTTTTTTGCTGAAAAACAGCGATTTATGAGAATTTTTCTTGAAAA
>JAUNWC010000007.1:14770-15158 GCA_030540495.1 Bacteroidota bacterium | reverse complement strand
CCCATGAACCTTATAGTGCTTTGTCGTGGGTCGGTTTTTCCTCCAAGTAAAAGAGCAAAAAGGAATTCTGTAGTTAATTCTTCAAATATATAACCCTCTTTTTGAGCATTTAAGACCAATTTTTTTATTACATCATCCAAAAATCTGTCTTGTATTTCTATCAATTCCTTTGCTATCTCTGGATATTGCTTTTTCAAATCATCAATCCTTGTTATATTTATCAAAGTAACATTTTTGATGAACGAATGTGTTATTTTTAGTATTTTTTTCAAAGCATTGTCTTCTTGAGAAGCAATGTCTATCATTTTCTCGTGTTCCAAAAGCAAGTAATGTCTCAATGTTTCTTTTATAATTTCGCTTTTGGAAGAAAAGTTTTCATATATAGTCC
>JAUNWC010000007.1:14458-14760 GCA_030540495.1 Bacteroidota bacterium | reverse complement strand
CTTTTGGAGATACCTATGTTATATGCAATTTCATCCACAAGAATATCCTTGCAACTCTTTTGCACAAACAGTTTTATAAACTCCTCCATTATCCTTTCTCTTGCTTCCATTTTCCTTTACCTTTGGACTCTTATTATAACTTATATTTATTCTCTTTTATTATATTGTTACAAACAAATATCTAAAAATTTCACGTTGCAAAATTACACAAAACTTTTTACACTCAAAAAGTTTTTTAAGTTTTTTTTATAGGTTTTTATAAGTTGGAGGCTGTGCCTCCTATAAGTTAGCATAAGTTAGCA
>JAUNWC010000007.1:13103-14448 GCA_030540495.1 Bacteroidota bacterium | reverse complement strand
TATAGGAGACGTATAAGCGTATGACAAAAAAGTAAGGGCTTTGCCCAATAAAACAGGCTGTGCCTGCGCATAAGCGTATAACAAAAAGTAAGGGCTTTGCCCTCCTATTATAACTTATGCTAACCTATCCCAACCTATAAGGAGCCAAAGGCTCCAACCTATCTCAACCTATAAAAACCTATAAAAAAACGGCAAAACGCCTTTGCGTTTTACCGTTAAAAAACAATGGAAACTTTTTATTTAGTTATTATCATCTTTCTTACTTGTTTTTCTCCCTTATATTCCATTGTGTAGTAATAAACACCCTCTTGTAACTCTCCTGCATCAAAGTCTAAGGTATGATGACCAGCAGAGTATTGAGCCTCGTGGGTATATATTACTTGCCCCAAAGTATTGTTTACGTGTAGAGTTACTTTGCCACCCGTTGGAATAGTAAATCCTATGGAAGTAGTAGCAGGATAAGGATTTGGAATATTCTGCTCTAAAACAAAGCCTGAGTTTTTCGTAGGCTCTTTTTCCAAACCTACATAAGATTTAACTTCATAGATAGTGGTAGTATCATTCCAATGATGGAAATCGTTAGGATAATCTATCCATGCAAGCACATCATACTCTCCGTTTTCGGACTTAGGAATACGATAACTAAAGGTCATATATTGTCTTAACTCTACATTTGGCTCATCGTATTGCCAACGGAATGTTTCTGTAATAACGTTTGACCAATCTCCATCTACTACCAAATGTGCCACAACAGTATTGTCTCCTCCTATGGTTCCATCGTTATGTCCAACAAGTTGAACAAGACAATCCTCAGCAGCCGTTTGCTCTATGAAGATAGTATCAGCCGCTCCATCCATATAGCCTATCATAAGAGTACAAGTGGTGTCGTTAGAAAGGTTGGTTTCGTTTGGCACAGATACATAGGCACAAATACTTTGATAAACATCTCTTGGAAGTTTTTGAGTAAAATAGTGATAACCATAGTCTCCTGCTGGCAAAGTATTGCCAAGTCTATAAGTCTCTTCTACGGCGTTGGTCTTATCTCCATTATAGTAGTAACCTACCTTAATATCGCTTAAACCTATGGAAGAACGGTTAAGGAAGGCAAGTTGTATACCTATTTCAGAAGAACTTCTATCGTCTATGGTTATGTATCTTGCCTCTATGTCTTGAGTATAGGAACTACCTTGCAAACGTTTGAACAAAGTATCGTTGTCGTGATAGTAATCGCCGTCCAAACTACTCCAAACTTGTAAATTAACCGAGCCGTATGAAGAATGATAGCGTTGATTGAAACGATATATATATTCATCGCCATTATACAAAGGAGGATTAAATGTTATAA
>JAUNWC010000007.1:1701-13093 GCA_030540495.1 Bacteroidota bacterium | reverse complement strand
TCCACCTGAGAAGAACCAGTAATAACGTATGAAACAGGCAACTGTTCTATAGGCTCTAAACCATAGTTGCGAACCCTTATGGCTATTTCTACATCATCGTTTGCTACTATTTGCTCCACAGGTTGCTCTATGGCTACAATGGCAGCATCCTTTTGCAAAGGTCCTATAACTATGCTTGCCCAAGCAGAGTCGTTTTCAGAATAAAGGTCTACAGGATTCAAACGAGTAAAGGCTATAATGGTGAATGGGTCTGGCATATCCACATTTAGATAATGACCACTTTGGAAAGTATAGACAGTATCTCTTCCCGGAAGTATTCCGTTATCACCATAATTGACATCTTCACAAGTTTGTATGTGCATATCCTCAGATAGATAACAAACTTTATAAGAAGATAGCATTCCACTACCATAATTATGTACGGTTACTCTTGGATAAAATTCTTGTCCATAGTTTGGCAACAATGATGGAGCAAGTTCTATATAGGTTACTCCGGCATCTTGGTCTCTCAAACCTTTGGCAAGACGGAAATCATCTATAGCAACACCATCGGAGGTAGCCGAAGAGCCAGAAACAAATTTGAATCTAAATTGTGCAGTAACACCCATATTGGTAACCAAATGAGCCAAAGAGTAAGATACTTTTTGCCAAGCCTGACTATTGCCCTTGAAACCATCTATATCGTTGTACCAATTATTACCCGAAGGAACGCCGTTTATGGTATCACCCGGAAGTATCTGCCACAAGCCTTGATAATCCAAATATTCCACAGTCATACTTGCTCCCGCCCCCATTGCTCTGTATAACATAAAGGAAAGGGTATCTGGTTTGATTAGTTCTATATCAAAAACAGGAGAATAAAGTATGCTTGTATTGTTCTTAGGGTACTTGCCCGCAAGATTTGTTTTCCAACAATATGGAAGAGAATAAGCCTCTGTTATCCTTGTATTGCTATCAGCGTCAGGTATACCAAACTGCCAACAATTCTCTGGCTTAGAAGGATTCATTTCGTATGGATGGAAATCATCGTTAATAACCACTTGGTCGTCAAAGTTTTCCTCGTATGTTATTTCGTATGTTCTAAACCTAAATACAGAGGTAGATATGGTGTCGTTAGCATTATAGTAGTCACCTGCCAAATCCACGTAAGCAACAATATCAGTTAGTCCATAGTCAATATTTATTGTTCCAAGCGTTATATCTGCTACGGCAGAAGTTGTCAAATTGCCTGTCCAATTATAGGTTTGTTGCTCTTGACCATTAACCGACCAATATATATCAGCGGAGGTTATATTGTTGTTACCAACATTTTTCAAACGAACGCTTATACTCTGTTGCTCATCTGTTTGGAAGGTAGAGGAAGGAGAAACAAATCTAACCAACTGAGCATTGTTATCCTCTCTTGGAAGAATGTTCAATAGATAATCCTCCACTTCGCCTTTGTCTATGGTCATACCATTTTCTCCGGCAAGAAATTCGTGTTTGCTATCCTCCTGAGAAAGAATTATACGCATACGAGTTTTTCCACTTTGAATATCTTCTGGTACTTTGATAGGTATGTAGTTGGTAGTAGATTCTTTATAAACAGTATCAGAATAAACACATTCCCAATTAGAATAATTGTTGGTAAAGAATACCCCATCATCTTCTCCTTCAAAAGAGCCATTTCTGTTCCAATCTATCCAAACTTTCATCCAACCAGAATGATTTAAGCCAAAGTCCATAGAGGCTGCATTTTGATGTTCAACTATAAGCGTATCTGTTATGCCTTTGAACATAATAGCAGGTTCAATGCTTTGAGTATAATCCGAATAGGTATCATCTCCGGTAACAGAAGTGTTATCTATGTTGGATAATTGAACACGAGTAATATCCAAAGAAGAAGCCTCTGTTACGGTAGGAGTAGGATAAACAGTATTGCCGTTCAATGGTTTTACCAAACGATAATCAGAAGTATCGTTTAAGGAAGTTGCATCGTTTGTTATATCCACCCACGCTCTTATTCTATATGTTTTGCTTGGGTCAGAAAGGTCAGCAAGGGTAGAGAACGCATATACAAATTCTTGGTCTGGTTGAACGGTTTGAGTACAAGTCTCCGTAATCAAAGTAGGGTCCGCAGTTGTAGAGGTTGCTATGGAATAAGTTAAGTTAAAGTTACTTGCAGGTTGAGTACCATAATTAACAACTCTAAATTTAACTGTGTCTTCTTCCATATACACACTTGCATTTTGAGAATTTGTTTCTGTATTGATATGAGAAAGTTGAGCACCTGCTTGATTGAAAGTTGTTGAAATAGTATGCAACGGAGCAGTAACCTCCAAGGCAGCCATATCCACAGGCTGACGGTCTTTGACTACAACTTTTACCTCCGTATAGAAACTTTCGCAAGGATAGGAACCCGTAAGATTTACTCTTACATAATAGATTGAGTCATCAAAAACTCTGTCCTTTGTAGTATAAGGAATATATTGTCCTTGAGCATTGTTGTAACTTGCTGTATAGAAAGGTTCGGTAGAAGTAGAGTCCTTAAACCACTTTATAGCCAAATGGTCAGTTTGAGTGGCAGAAGGATGACCTATAGTGCCATAGAAGACAGTGTCATTAAGTGCAGTAGGCGGATTAGGAGAACGTCTTGAGGTAACGGTTATATATGCCGAAGTGTCATTGGTTTGAACATGGTCTTCATTCAAAGAAACATATGAACGTATTTTCCAAGTGGTATCGCTATTGCCCAAAGGATAAAGATTAACAGTTTGATTGAAGGTATAACCTATTTGTACATTCTTTTGAATAGAGTCATAATTTATACCTCCATAAGTATAAGGCAAAGTAAGTTGTTCGGTTACTGTCATATCAGGCCGTCCCTCTACTTCGTAAGTAATAAATACATTGTCTGTAGATTTTATGGCACGTACTCCAACATTCTTTATTTGAACAGTAATAGGTTGAGAAAGCAATTTACATCTTTCTGTTATAGCATCTGTTTTTACTAATTGAAGATTGTATGCAGGAATAACAGAAACTTCTATTTTTGAAGTATCATTTAAGGAATATTCGTCTCCATCCACTATTGCATAAACTTCTATGTAAAGAGGTTGAGTAATAGGGTCGTTTAGCACTGCGGTAAATGTTCCGTTAAATGTATAAGCAACTTCCTGCATAGAAGTAAGCATACCGGAATATTCTTCTGTTAGAGTTTGAATAACATTTTCGTCATACTCGCCATATTTCAAACGAGCAACCAAACTCATCTCTGTAAGAGAATAGTTGCCAAAATTCTTTATAGTAACAGTCAAAGGTATTTGCTCTCCCTCCACATAATCAACAGTGGTTACAGGGTCTATTATAGCAATAACTCCTGCATCGTGGTCGTTACGCAACATTTCGTATGCTCCAATGGTTGGACCAGGAGAAACCGGACGACTATAACCAGTTATATCCGTACTTATTCCCTCTATGCTTACACCTCCGTTGGCTATGTTGGTAGGATAAAGAAGGGAAAGAATAGAATCGTTGGTAAATGGATTTTCCTCTGCATAAGAACTACCGTCCATAGAGTTAGCCGTTTGCAAAGCATTAAGGTCTGTAATATTACCCGCCCAATAAGCAAACTTATTACCATTTACCGCATAGTTATTATTGTTGGAAATAGAAACATTGGTTGCTCTTTCTACATAGTAAGCAAATCCCTTTGCAGAGTTGTCCAAATTATTATTTCTTACTACTATTTCGCTTGAACCTTTACCCACTTTCATAGCGTATGAAGATGGACTATTGGTACTTGAAGCCAAATTGACAGTATTGAAATAGAAAGCAATATTGGAGCAAGTATCTACATCAATACCCAAAGAATTTATACCACTACTACCATTGCCAACAATAGAAATAGCATTGTTAAAGACCACCAAAGGCTCCGCATCCGTAAAGTTAGATGCCTTGATTTCTATACCTGTCTTAACCTTTGTTGAGTTTTGGAAGTAAATATCATTGCCCTCTATTCTTGAATCTCCTCCAGTTATATTTCTCAATGTAATTGCCTTACCTATTATAGTAGAGGCGTAAGAGCGGAATTGGTTATGAGTTAGAGTCAAATCAGATATAGAAGAAAAGGCTACTGCATTGGTAAAGCCCGAGAATAAAGAAGAGGATACATTGACATTAGAAGAGAAACTACCCGTAGAAAGAGTGGAAGAAAGCAAAGTTTTAGCATTTGCAAAAATACTATTTACAAAGTCTATATTCTGATTTTCGCCACTTAAGACAACAAGGTTATTTACATCCGTCTCTGAATAAAACTCCACGCTATCAAAGGTTATATGTTTTGCATCTGTTATCTGCATAAGTGTTGGAGCGGTTTTGGTAGTAAATACCATATTCTTGAAGGTAATATATTCAGCCTCCTCTAAGGTAATACCCAAAGTGGATAAGGTATCAGTATATATTTTAGGTTTGTTGTTAGCCTCACCCTTAAAGACAACAAAATTATCCTCAGAAACACCGTCTATAAACGGAATAGTAAAACTATCGCTATAAGGCAAATCCGATTGTACATCAAAGATTATAGGACCACAAACACCCGATAGGCTCAAGGCTTGCAAAGCCTCAGAAATAGAAGAATAATCTCCATTGGTGTGTGCTATTGTATAGGTTGTAGTTACGTCAGGATTACCAACACAGGCATTTATAGTCATTCTAATAGTATCATTGGTTGCAATATTGTCACAATCCTTTTCCACTATAGCCATAAGAGTGGTTACACCAGGTGCAAAGTAGTGAATAGCGGCTGGAAATATAAGAGTATCTCCGCTTGCAAGACTACCTGTCCATTGACGCTCTATTATAGAATCATTAATGTAAAGTTTTATTGTGGCAGAAGTAAGGTTTTGAGTACCATTATTTTTTAGTAGGATGTCTATATCTTCAGGCATACCAGACATTACTGTAGTTGTAGGCGAGCTAAATGCTAATAATGCCACTTCACATTCCGGAGCATCCGCAACTATAACATTTAAAGGTACCCTTACACTTTCGCAACCAAAATCATCTGTTCCTATTTTTATGTTAGGACGTTTTTTTACAGTGGAACTTACAGAGGTTGTCCAAGAGCAAGCATCGTTGGAGTTATCTCTGTATGCTATGGAAGAATTATAGGTTGTAGAAGAATAATAGGTTCTAACATTATTGGTAGTTACTGGTACATCAAAACATAGTTCTACAAGTATATTAGACTCTCCATCCCAAACAAACGGAGCATTAAAAGGTAGTTCATACCAACCCACATTAGCAGAGGTTAAATTAATAGTATTAGCAGAATAAACCGTTGTCAAACCATTTTGCCAAGTGGAAACAACATCGTTTGTAGTTGTACCTATTTTTAGAGTGTAGTTTTGCAATTCAGCAGATGTTTGTCCGCTACCAAGCGTTACAGCACTTATATTAAAGGCAATACTATTGATATTTCCAGCCTCTACGCCTGCATCCAATAACTCCGAAGCCTTGTAAAGATATTGTTCTTTGATATGGCTTTTTCTTCCATTGAAAGGACCTGGGTCAGTTGTGGAAGTAGTGGTTGCGGTTTGAGATGTTCCTGTACCTATGGTTGTATAAGCATCCGTTCTTTGTTTTGCTGATACATAATAAGTGGTTGTTGCATACAATATCGGAGTAGTATAATCGCCATAGGCTATAGGCTCTTCGCTTGTAGCATCCGAATACCAAACTATTAGATTATTACCTGTGCTTTGAGCCGAAAGAGTTGTACTTTCTGCATAGTTGATATTTGCATTAGTAACAGTTGGAGCAGGAGGTGTTCTCAAAGAGGTTATATCTATTCTTACCGTATCGTTGTAATTAACAGTATCAGTTGATAAATTAGAATAAATAACCACAGTAAAATTCCTATTGCTATCAGGTGCAGCAAGGTTGAAAGTATTGGTTAGAGTATATGTTACAGTATCTGTACTAAGGGTTGGAGTATATGTTTCTGTAAATGTATTTATAAGAACATTGTTCTCGTATAACTCAGCAACCAAAGGTATAGAACCAACAGGAGTAGTACCTGCATTTAACATTCTTATGGTAAAGGAAACATCTCCTAAGGCGCAAGCCTCTGTTTGAGTAGAATCTGCAAGTTGAATATCCGTCAATACTATCTCATTAGCCGGAGGGTCGTTTATTATTACTTTATAAGTAGTTTTTTCTCCATAACATTCGTTGGCTATATATTGAGTAAGACTACTATTATAAGAGCCTATTGACATAGGGTTGTTAGCATCGGCTACTTGCCAAGCAGAAGATGTTTGAGCATTAGCATCCGTTCTAATAAGTCCAGCAACGTGAGAAGTTGGACTTGTGCCATTTATTTGAGAAGTTACAGTAGGAGTTACCACCGAACCCGACCAAATATTAGCAGGAACGGAGGTATTTGCATTAAAGTTAGCGTAATTTATTGTAAGAGCATCTATAACATTGTTTGAAGCATCTCTTAGAATAAATCCCGCTCCGTTGGTATCTATTACATTGGAACTACTTGTTGCTCCCATATATAAGACTTCGGTAGAAGTATTGCCTGCAGGTGCTGATTTGTTAATTAACCAAACAGAAGTATTTGGCTGAAGAACAAAATTATTTGCAAAAGTATAGGTCTTTGACATAGAATTTGACAAAGTTACATTTGATGTAGGCGTGCCGTGTTTTGCTTGTCTTACGTATGCAAATTTGTAGCCAGACATATCCAAGGCTCCACTTCCAAGATTGGAAATCTCATAAACATTGTTAGACGCTGTAGCCCAATCAGGCATAGGGTCGGTAAGTCCTTCGGTCGCAGAAACAAATTGCAAAGCCGTTATCTTAACCACAGGTATCTCAGATTTGCGAGAGAAATAAAAAGCAGTATCTTGATAAAGGGCTTGAGTTGTAAATGTATGAGACTTTAAGAAAGGCTCATCATCAGAAGCAGAATAATACCAATATATACTATCTGTGGAAGTAACCGAAAGAGTTGCTTGCTCACCATAGTTGATGTTTGTAGTCATAGTAGGCAATGCTGGAAGTTGTGCAAAGGAATTAATATTTGCAAAAGCCGTGTCGTTGTCGTTTATGGTGTCGGCTACAACATCTGACCAAGCCGTAAGTTTATAATATGTATCTGCATTTGTTACAGAGAAATCAAAAGTAGTAGGAAAAACAATAGTATAAGTACTATCTGGAAGTATTTCTCCGCCATATGTATAGGACACAGGAGCATTGTTATCTACTTTGTACTTAAATATTCCTTCATTACTCTGAATGGTGTTATTACTCAAATTAACGAAGGTAATAAATACACTATCGTTGCCAAACACACAAGAAGAATAAGAATTATTGCCATCAAAGTTACCTGAGGTTAGTCCCGTTGCCAAAACGTGAATATTACTTTGAGGTGCAAGGTATTCTCTTGCTCCTATACAAGGATTGGAAGTTGGTCTTTGATTACCATAGTAGTCTTGAGTAATATTATTGATAGTAACACCTTTCATACAAGGATAAACAATGGAGGTGTATAGATTATTCCAATCAGCAAAAACAGGGTCTATGGTATAGGACGAGAAAGTATCTGCCGTGGATAATTTCCAAGATTGTTCTGAGGTGTTGGTTGCTCCATTATAAGAAAGCAACGGCATAGACTGAGAAGAAGGAGTTTTGTAGTACATATTGTTGGAAATAGAGAAACTTGCCGAAGAGTTATTAGCATCTGTAGGTCTAACAAGAACGGCAAAGCCATGTCCATCACTAACCATCATATTATTTTTTACAATATTGTTGGCTGTGGTTTGTCCGTCCATACCAAGATTAAAACCTACAACTCTTCTATTGTTGGCGTATGTACTTCTGCCATATACATTGTTGTATGCTATGGTATCATTGGAACCTGAAACCAAATTGACACCATAACCCAAATAAGCCGCTATTGCTTGTTGAGAGAAATTATTTATACTTATTAGGTTGTTTGCTATCCTTGAATTATTAACATTGGAAAGCGACAAAGCACTCAAACCTTTTAAAGTTAGTTTGTTGGCTTCAAATCTTAATTTCTCTGCATTAATAGCGGTGGTAGTATAATTGGCTTCTGAAAGACTTTCATAATTAGATTCGTCAAAACCATTTGTAAAAATATTACCTTTAATAGTTGTATTTGTATTATACTCAAGGTAAATAGCATTTCTTGTTCCCAAAAGGAAGTTAGAGTTAGTAATGCTAATACCCGTATTAGGATTTACAGGAGAAAGACCTTTTATGTATATTGCTCTTGGATGAGAAGAGGCTTGCATAAAATTAAACGTACAACTATCTATGCTTATATTATTTGCTGCACTTACGTTTATGTAGGATGAAGTAGCGTTGGTGTTGTAAGTAGAAATATGGGAGTCAAAATCCTTAAACTCTATTCCACTAAGAACAATATCCTCACTTGTATTAGAAAGTTCTATAAGCGAAGTTGCCGTGGTAGGTTTGATTTCAAAGTTTTTGAATCTAAAATGCTTCACTCCTTGCAAAGAAAATGTAGGCTCTGTTGTGGAAGTAACATCTCCAACAGAAGAATAAGCCACTGTTGCAAATTTGGTTGGATTGTTAATATCCGCACTCTCAAATGTAACAGTATTTGTAGCCGAAACACCAGCAACACAAGTAGGGAAAACCAAAGGCATACTATAAGCAGTATCCAAAGCCTTTACTTTGAAAGTTACCGCTCCATTTACTCCACTATTGATTAACATCATAAAAGCATCGTCAAAAGTAGCGTATGTTCTCGAAGCATCTATTCCCGCAACACTACCTCCTATTGCATAGTTTCCGCTCATTTGTCCTTGACTTATAATAATGTTAAATTGAGCAGTATCGTTTTGCAAGTTCCAATCCACAGTATTGTTGTCACTCATAGCCGACCACACCTTTAAGGTATGTTGTCCTGCCGAAAGACTAAAATTGTTTGTTGCTGTAAACCAAGTAGAACTACCAGAGGTTAAAGAGCCAGTCCAAGTAGCAGTTTGCAAAGTAGAGGCATCGTCATCCACCATCCAATTGACAATGATGGAGGTTAGGGTTGTAGTACCTTGATTTATCAATTTTACTTTCAAAGGATAATTTTGATTTGCTATTCCAAAACCTATATTAGTCATAGTATCCGAGCAAGTTTTAGCATTAGGTATTCCTTGCAAAGAATCTCCCAAAACACCAGCATCGTATTCAAAGAAACAAGTGTTTTCAAAATTAAACTTAAAATTAGGTCTTAAGGTCATTGTAGGATTGTTTACATCCCAAACCGTTATACAAGCATCCTGAGAAGAAGAAGTACCCAACTCTGTTTTTAAGGTGTTATTACCCGTTGAGGAAATACATTCTATCTTGGTAGTGGCAGAGGATATTATGGAAGGTGAGTCAAAACAAGTAGTAATTATTATATCCGAAATACCATCCCAAATAAAAGGAGTATCATCATAGAAAGGAAAGTAATACCAACCAAGACCCGGAAGAGCAAGTTGAGGATTGCTATATACTTCAGTTACATTAGCATATGGGTTATAAGAGTCCAAAGTAGCATCCGTTGCTATATGACCTATTCTCATTTTGAAATTAGGCAACAAAGAACCTGCAGCACCTGCTTGAGTAACATTTATAGACAGACCTTTAAGTACTCCGGGGCCAAAACCAGCGTCCAATAACTCTTGTGCTTTATATCTCATTTGATATTTTGCTCTACAAACAGAGGAACCTGTCTTAAGGACCATTTCTCCCTGTGAGGTTCCTGTTCTTTTTATGACAGTATCTCCGTGGTATGGTATAACAGATTTGAATTTAAAATAAGTATCATGGGTAAAAGGATAAGTAAGTCTATTGTTCTTGTGGTCGTGAATTACAGCACGCCAACATATCACAGAATCAACTCCTGCGTATGGAATATAAGCAGTGTATAGTGTGGAGGCTATATTGGTAAAACTCACCCTATGCATCTCAGAATTGCCCTCTACATAATATTCCACATAAAGAGAATCTGCTACAGAGGAAAGATTACCATTTCTGTCCGTAAAATTAAAAGATATTTCTATATCTGAGCAATTTGGATAAATGTATTGGTCTGTGTAGGCAACTTTGCTAGATATTTGAGGAACACGAATATCTTCGTTTTGTACGTTGGCAACAAACAATCTTACATCGTCAATAAACCAACCTACCGCTACATTGCCAGAAGGCAAAGAACCTGTTCTTTTTGGCAATACAAATCTTATTTGAAAACTATTATCTGTGGCAGTCAAAAAGTTGGTTAGATAGAAAATAGCATTTTTCCATACAAATCTCTCATAATAGTAATTTGTACGGTCTTGCAAATAATCCACCACATTTTGGTAAGTTATATTGGTACCATCGGGAAAAAGGTTGTCCCAATAATATTTGAAATGAAACTTACCCGAAAAACTCTTTTCTCCACCTCCGTATGTTCTATCAAAATCTCCAGGGTTGTTGATATTTCCTCCTTGTGATAATGTTTCCCAATCGGCCATTGAAGAAGTTTTTACCTGTACCTCAACACCTTCCTGCACTCCACTAACAGAGGATATCAAAGGAAGATGAGAAAATTCCAACCTAACATTTCTATTTGGGGTTATGTTATAAACCGGAGAGGTTAGAATAACATTTGAGGTTGTGGAAGGTTGAAGCCTTACACTCTTTGAACCCGAGGAATATACAGAAGCATCTGTTACATCTCCGTTGTTACCAGAGATTGTCCAGTTAGAAGGTACGCCGGATTCAAAACCAACATGTTCCAAAAGTGTAGGCTGAGCATACGTAGATAAAACACCCAGAACTACACTGCACACAATGATTAATAATAGTCTCTTCATCTTATATGTTTTTTATTTTTTATTCTAAAAAAATACGTCTTTTTTAACTCACAAATTTACAAATATTTTACATTTATTTGGTAAATAATTCCAAATCTTTAATTATGTATTTATTTAGTATATTCATTCTCAAAATATTATATCTAAAATATAAACATTTTTCCTAATATCTTATTACAAATCCATCGTTAGCCGTACCAACTATGGATATATTTATAGATTTTTTTAATCGTTTTTCAGCCGCTTTACTTGCAAGCACGCTCATAGTATGACCACCCAAGGTTCCTATAGCATCAGCAATGGCAACAATGGTACCTTTTTCTCCTTTTGCCATTTGAATATTGTTGTCCCAATATTGCAAAGAGGCTCTTAATGTAGAAGTAACTTTAAGTACCACTATCTTTTCTTCCTCTGGTATAGAGTATTGATTTCTCAAAACTCTTATCTCCTCGTCTCTAATTTTTGCAAGCATCTCATTTACACACGACTGACCCGAATTATCTATCTGTGTC
>JAUNWC010000007.1:0-1691 GCA_030540495.1 Bacteroidota bacterium | reverse complement strand
ATTTAAGATTCTATGTAATTCTCTTTTTGTCTGTGCGTTCAGACTTGAAGTATCTACAACATATGAATAAGCGTTTTGTACATTGGTTAAAATATTGTCCGTACTTTGAAATGCTCCTATGGTATCAAAACCCTTTTCATACATATAATCTGAGCAAACATTTATCAAAAGAGGTATATCCTCCGATAAGTCTATATTGTTAATAATTTCATAGTTATCAACATGTAAGGTAATCGAGTCCAACCAAATGTTATGCTCCTGTCCTACATAGTTATATGGATTTTCCAAATTCTCATTGTTTGTTCTCTCTTTGCCCTCGTCCTTGTCGTTGTCACAAGCACAAAACAACGAAACAAAACCAAACATACCTATCAAAAAATAACTCGCTTTCATTCTATTTACTAATTATTTGTACAAAAAAATTCTTTATCATTCTCAAAACCGACCAGTCTCTGACAAGTCCCAAAATAGTTACAACTATCATCAACAATACATAAAACTCTGTCCATTGCATATTTATCAAAAGCACTACAAACACCGCTAAATCAAATACCATCTGCATTGTTTCCATTATAACCAAAAAATTACACGTCTTTAGAGTTGTATGCAAAGTTTTCTGCACCTTATATAAGGTATATAATTTTCGCAAAAATACAACATTCCACACAATTACGCAAATCAAAAACACTATTGCCCAAATTATACTATTGCCAAACTCCTCTGCATAATAATCTGTATTTATAACTATATCCCACAATAGCAATATAGCCAAGAGAGTAACAAAGATTTTGAACACAGAGATTAATATGTGCTTTTTCTTTATCCTACTATGGCGTTTGGAAGCAAAAACATCTTGCTCCATCTGTCTTAACCTTTCCGTAGGTATGTTGTAACTTTCTTCTATATAATCCGACATGATATAATCTTATATTAAAACATTCATTTTATTGTATATATTCTTCAACACTTTTTTCAACCTATGTATTTTGGTTGTTATGTTGGTGTATTTATTATCTGTCATTTGAGCGATTTCTGTTATAGAATAGTCTTCCAAATACAGCATCATTATATTTTTGTCTTTCAAGTCTAAGGAGTCTAAAATCTTATAAAACTTATCTCTTTCATCCTTATCATTTACAGGGTCATAAGACAAGGTTTGCTGTTGAGTTTTTATGTTGTTAAAAAGTTTTATTCTCTTTTTCTCATATCTATAATATGTTATAGCCGTATTTATTACTATGGTAGAAAACCAAGAAAAAAACTTCCCTTGCTCCTTATAATTCTTAAAAGCCTCAAAGACCCTACACAATATCTCTTGATACAAATCCTCTACCTCTTCCCTACTCTTGTTTGTATAAGCAAGACAAACAGCATACAAGAATTTTTCCTTTTGTCTTATGTATTCCAAAAGTTCTTCTTTGTTCTTTATTATGGTATATTCTTCCATTTGTGCCATTTGTTGTGCAACTTCTCTTTATTATAATTAACGAAGAAAAGCGAAAAAAATCACACTGACCAAAAAATTTTTTTACAAAATATCTTTTTTCTCTACAAACAAAAAGACTTAGGAGAATATTTTTTTGCCACGTCAATACTCTGTATTCATAGTTTTTTTAATAATTTTGCAAAAATTCTTTTTATTTATGAAAAAAATATTTCATAAATAAGAAGTAAAAAACGGCATTTATTAA
>JAUNWC010000259.1 GCA_030540495.1 Bacteroidota bacterium | reverse complement strand
TTTATAAAATTTATGTAAATTTGCAATAATAAAAAAGATTGTTATGAAGTATAAAAGAATATTATTAAAACTATCGGGCGAAAGTCTTATGGGAGATGGGCTCTACGGCATTTCTTCTGATATGCTAACGACCTATTGCAAGCAAATAAAACAAGTACAAGAAATAGGGGTAGAAGTAGCCATAGTAATAGGGGGTGGCAATATTTATAGAGGTCTGTCTGGCTCGGCTAAGGGCATGGACAGGGTGCAAGGTGATTATATGGGTATGCTTGCCACTATGATAAACTCTTTGGCTTTGCAAGGAGAATTGGAACGACAGGGAGTGAAAACCACTTTGTATGGAGGTTTGAAAATAGAGCCTTTTTGTGAAAGTTTTTCAAGAAAAAAAGCCATAGACAGTTTGCAAGAAGGTAAGGTTGTAATTATAGGAGGAGGAACGGGTAATCCTTTCTTTACCACCGATACGGCTTCAACTCTTAGAGCCATAGAAATCAAAGCCGATGTTATTCTAAAAGGAACTCGTGTGGATGGCATATATAGTGCTGACCCAGAGAAAGATAAAAATGCAAAAAAGTATACCTCTCTTTCTTTTGACGAGGCTTTGCAAAAGAAATTAAAGGTTATGGACCTTACTGCTTTTGCCCTTTGCCAAGAAAACGATTTGCCTATCTATGTTTTTGATATGAACAAGGAGGGCAATCTTATGAAAGTAGTTGAAGGACAAGAGATAGGAACGCTTGTGAGATAAATAAAGATTCTAAGAAAAAAAAGAAAATAATAGATAAATTAAAATATAAAAACATGAGAAAAAGAAGTATTTTAATGGGAGTGTTTTTTGCTTTATGCACAACACTATCAACATTGAGTTTTGCTTGCACAAGTTTTCTTTTTACCAAAGGTGCAACAAAGGACGGCTCTACTATGATAACCTATGCAGCCGACTCTCACACTCTTTATGGAGAATTGTATTATAACCGTGCAGCACAATATCCAGCAGGCACTATGATACAGGTTATAGAATGGGACTCGGGCAAACCACTTATCAAAATTCCTCAAGTTGCTCAAACCTATACAACCGTTGGCAACATGAACGAGTGGGGGCTAACCATAGGCGAAACCACTTATGGAGGCAGAGCAGAATGTGAGAACGGAGGCGAAGGAATTGACTATGGCTCACTTATTTACCTTACTTTGCAAAGAGCAAAAACTGCCCGCGAGGCCATAAAAACAATTGCAGAATTTATGGCAAAGTATGGTTATGCTTCTTCGGGTGAGAGTTTCTCTATAGCAGACGGAGACGAAGTTTGGATTATGGAACTTATAGGCAAAGGAAAGCCTGTTATGGATACCATTAAGGACAAAAAAGGCAATGTAAAAAGCATAAAAGCCAATAAGAAATGGACAAAAGGTGCTGTTTGGGTAGCAAGAAGAGTACCAGAGGGATATGTTAGCGGTCATGCAAATCAGGCTCGTATTACCACTTTTCCTTGGCAAAAGAAAGGCTCCTTTGCAAGCATTTCTTCCAAAAATCTTAAAGAAATATTTCGTCCTGAGGTGGAAACGGTTTATTCCTCAGATGTAGCCGAATTTGCAAGAATAAAAGGTTGGTATAATGGAAAGGACGAAGATTTTTCTTTTTCTGATACTTATGCACCTTTGACTTTTTCTGGAGCAAGAGGCTGTGAAGCAAGAGTTTATGCTATGTTCAATAGGGTAAATGCCAATATGAAAGAATACGAAAACTATGCTATGGGCAAAGACTTAAAAAATCGTATGCCTTTGTGGATAAAACCAGACCATAAGGTTACGGTTAAAGAGGTGATGGACCTTATGAGAGATTATTATCAGGGTACTCCTATGGATATGAGTAAGGATTTGGGTGCAGGTCCTTTCAAATGTCCTTATCGTTGGAGACCAATGAATTGGGAAGTTGATGGCAAAAAATACATACACGAAAGAGCAACTTCTACTCAACAAACAGGCTTCTCTTTTGTGGCACAAACTCGTAGTTGGATGCCAGCCAAAGCAAAGGGTATTCTTTGGTTTGGAGTAGATGATACTTATCAAACAGTTTATGTTCCTATGTATGGCTCTATAAACGACACTCCTCTTTGTTTCAAAGAAGGCAATGGCTCTATGACCGAATACTCTCCAACTTCTGCTTTTTGGAAATTTAATCAAGTTTCTAACTATGTTTATTCTCGTTGGAGCGATATGATAGTAGATTTGCAAAAGGTACAAAATCGTTTGGAAAACTCGTTTATAAAAGAAGTGGAAACCATAGATGCCAAAATAAAAACTATGAACGAGAACCAAATGAGAAATGAATTGACAAAATTCTCTTTGGCTAAAGCAGAAGAAACTTTCAACGAGTGGTCAAATCTTTATAACTATCTATTGGTTAAATATATAGATGGAAATATAAAGAAAGAAAAAGACGGCAAATTTGAACAAACCGGACTTAGAAAAGGCGATGCTGTATTTCCAAAACAACCAGAATATCCAAAGGAATGGTATCGTATGATAGTAAAAGAGCACGGAGATATAATAAAAGACCTTAGTGAATAAAAGAATAAAAATTTTTTAAAAGAAATAAAGACTCTTTAAAACAAAGAGTCTTTATTTTTTTGGTTGGAAGCATAGGTTGGAAGCACAGCCTCATTATAAGTTAGCATAGGTTATTATAGGTTAGCA
>JAUNWC010000258.1 GCA_030540495.1 Bacteroidota bacterium | reverse complement strand
CTCTTGCTGTGGTTACAAAACAAGACGATATTACTGGTATAGAGGATGATGTGTTTATGTATTTTGGTATGGGGTGCAGGAATGTTTCTTTGATTTTTTTGCCTTTGGGGTATGATGTAGAAAAATTAAAGCAAAGGTTTAAGAAATATGCTTATATATCTGATTTTCACAAATACAAAAACAATTATGACTACCATAAAGCCCTGCTTATTATGAATAATATAAGTTTTGAAGACGGCGATTTTTTTCTTTTGCAAAACAAAGAAGACTTACACAGCCCTATAAGTGTGATAAATGTTGTTTATTATAAGGATATAACGCAAGTGGAGGAGTTTGTTTCTCAGCACAAAGAAGAACTGCAATGCGTGGTTGCCGATAAATTCTCGCCGTTATCAAAAATAGAAACAGTGCCTTTTGGCTTGGCTCAAAAACCAAGATTGGACAACTTTGCAGATGGAGTGAATACTATGTTATTTTTGGCAAGAGTGTAAGGTCTAAAAGCAAAGGAAAGAGAGTTTTTAATAAATACAAATTCTTTATTCTTAAATAATTAAATAAGATGAATAAATTTATTTTTGTTATAAATCATTGTGTTTAATTTATTTTTGTACTTTTGCACACAATTTCATATAAAGTAAAAGAAAGGAGTGAAGAGAAATGAATCCTTTTGAAGAAAGAAAGAAACGCGAAGAAATGATAAAACGCTCCATGTCGAGCATCAAACACATTATTGCCGTAGGCAGTGGCAAAGGTGGAGTAGGCAAAAGCACAGTGGCTGTAAATTTGGCTTTGTCGCTTAGCAAGAAAGGATTTAAGGTTGGACTTGCCGATGCCGATGTTTATGGTCCTTCCATACCTACATTATTTCACATAGATAAGGCGGAAATTCTTGCTACCAAAGATGAAGACCGCGAGGTTATGCTTCCGATAGAGAAATATGGGCTGAAACTTATGAGTATAGGTTTCTTGGTGGATTATTCGGCTCCTTTGATGTGGAGAGGACCTATGGCTTCTAACGCTCTAACTCAACTTTTAAGCGAAACTGCTTGGGGAGAGTTAGATTACTTGGTATTGGATATGCCTCCGGGAACAGGAGATATACAACTTACTTTGGTGCAAAGTTTCTTACCTTCGGGAGCGGTTTTTGTATGTACTCCTCAACAACTTGCCGTAAGCGATGTGCGTAGGGCTATAAATATGTTTGACAACGAGGATATAAAAGTTCCTATTCTTGGATTAATAGAGAATATGGCTTATTTTACACCAAAAGAATTGCCACAAAACAAATATTATATCTTTGGCAAAGACGGAGGAAAGAATTTGGCAGAGGAATTGGGGATTGAATTTTTGGGACAAGTGCCTATTTCTTGCGAAATATCAGAGGCTAATGACGAGGGAGAACCTATTGTATTAAAAGAAAACGCTGTGGAGAGAGAAGCCTTTGCTCAAATAACAGATAAAATAATTAGTAAATTAAAATAAAGAAAAGAAAATTATGACCACTGAGGAAAGAAAAATTTTGGAAAGCAAAGTAAAAGAGGCTATAGAGCAAATAAGACCATACTTGCAAGAGGATGGTGGAGATATTGCCTTTGTTTCTTTAACAGATGACAAAATTGTAAATGTAGAGTTGCAAGGACATTGTGGTTCTTGTCCTTACGCAATGATGACTTTGAAAGAAAATGTAGAACTTGCTATAAAAGACGCTATACCAGAGATAGTTTCAGTAGAAAACATAAAACCACTATAAGGAAAAAACTTATTAAAATAATAGATAATAAACTCAACAAAACAAAAAAAATGGCAACATATACAAAAACAGGAGATGCAGGAAGTACTTCTTTGGTAGGAGGTACGAGAGTGAAAAAATACGATATTAGAGTAAAGGCATATGGAGAAATAGATGCTTTGGTTAGCCTTATGGGATATATAGGCACATTACTAAAAAACGACGACTACCAAAATTCTTTCTACCTTATACAGAACAAATTGTTTATTTGCGAAAGCATAGTAGCCTGTGAGCAGAAGGAAATTTTGGCAACAATGGACACTATACTTGACTCGGATATATCTTACTTGGAAAGAAAAATAGACGTAATGGAAGAAGAATTGCCAAAGTTAAAAGCCTTTATAATACCGTCTTTTTCTCAAACTGCTTGTCTTGTTCATATTGCCAGAACATTGTGTAGAAAATGCGAAAGACTTTGCGTTGAGGTAAATGATAATTATGGACTAAATGCAAATGTGTTAAAGTATTTGAATAGGTTGTCGGATTACTTTTTTGTATTATCAAGAAAGATAATGCAAGACAAACACAGAAACGAGCGTTATTACCAAGCAAAATAATTTTTGGGAAAGTTTTTTTAATAAATTTATAAACAAAAAACAGAGAATATGTATTGGAGTTTAGAACTTGCATCTCATTTGGAGGATGCTCCTTGGCCAGCAACAAAAGAGGAACTTATAGACTATGCCATAAGAAGTGGTGCTCCCGCCGAAGTGGTAGAGAATCTTAGAGAAATAGAGGACGAAGGCGATGTTTATGATTCAATAGAGGAGATTTGGCCAGATTATCCAACAAAGGACGATTTCTTCTTTAATGATGAGGAGTATTAAAAAATCTATATGCAATAAAAAATTATGGTACTTAACAAAGATAGCAAACCTTGGGTTAAGGTAGGGAGTCTCTTTGTCTTTTATTTGCTCGC
>JAUNWC010000257.1 GCA_030540495.1 Bacteroidota bacterium | reverse complement strand
ATTTTAGGTTAGCATAGGTTGGAGGCTTTAGCCTCCTAATAGGTTAGCATAAGTTATAATAGGAGGGCACAGCCGTTACTTTTGTCATACTAAAAACAAGTTGTGCCTCCTTTTCAATCTATTTGCTAAACTTATAAAATCTTGTATGGTAAAGTAAGCCTACTATGGCTAAGGCTATTAAAAAAGAGGAAAATATAGCCCAAGCAGGAAAACAGAACACAAAACCAAACAAATAGGCAATAGGTACGGCTATAAAGAAATAGGTAACAATGGCGTATATCATAGGGTGTAAAACATCGCCCATACCCCTCAGCCCTGCCAAACCAGAAACCTGAGTGCCATCAAATAATTGGAAAAGCCCTGCCACTACAAACAATTGCGCCGCTATATTTATTACCTGCAAATCGTCTGAAAACAACATGGCTATATATCTTCCCAAGAAAACATACACCACTGCCACACATCCCATAATGGCAATAACCATTTTCCAACCAGAGAAAAAATGTTTTCTCATCTCTTGTTTGTTCTTTACTCCAAAGGCATGAGAAACCAATATGGTAGTAGCCGAGCATATACCCGAAGCGGCAAGAAAAGTAGTGCTTATCATAGTATTAACTATTTGAAAGGCAGCCAAATGTTTGGACGATATCCAACCCATCATAACCGCTATGGCAAATAAAGCAAACATCTCCACAAACATTTGTATGGCTATGGGAAAGCCTATTTTCAATAATATGTTATGAATATGCAAAGAGAACTTTTTCTTGTCAAAAAGTTTCAAATACTGAGAATAAGTTTTGTGTCTTTTTATATAAATAAAAATTGCTATTGGAGACAAAAAGCGAGATATAAGCGTGGAAATACCTGCTCCCGTTAAGCCTAAGGCAGGAAAACCAAACTTGCCATAAATCAAAAGATAGTTGAAAAGAATGTTTATAAGATTGCAACTTATGGTTATAATCATTGCAACTTTGGTGTTGTCAAGCCCTTCCATAAATTGCTTAAAGGACAAAAATATCATCATAGGAAGAAAAGACAACACTATGGCAAAATAATAGGGCTTGCATAGGTCTATTATCTTTGGCTCTTGTCCAAAAATACTAAGAAAAGGCATTAGGATAAGAAGTAACATCATAACGCCCAAAGCGATAAGAGTATTCAAGGAGAGAGAATTTTGAGTAAGCACAGAGATGCGAAATTTTTCACCTCTTGCATAGGATTGCCCTACCAAAGGAGTTAGCCCCATTGCTATACCCATACAAATAACAAGAGCGTTCATAGTAAGGTTGCCTGCAAAAGAAATAGCAGCCAAAGAATCTGTGCCGAGGTGTCCTACCATTAGGGTATCTACCATTTGTACCAATGATTGCCCTAGAGAAGAAAGCATAATAGGGATTGCCAAAGTAAGATTCTGTTTGTAATAACCTGTATTAGACATAATTTTAATAATTTTTTGGTTTTAAAGCAAAGCCTGTTATTTGCTTTAATATCAAAATATTTACTTATAAAAATTTGTGAGTGCAGGCTTCACAAAAACTTTGCAAAGGTATGTTTTTTTTCTTAGATAACAAAATTTATATCTTACCCCAGTATTTTCTCAAAAACCATTCGCTACTCAAACCTATTGCTATCAACAACCAATACCACCACAAGGCTATAAAGCGTTTGTTTTCTATGTTTTCGTATATAACAGGTTTTATTTCTTGATTTTGTTCTATAAGGTCTTTTAACTTTTGTAATTCATTAGGATATAGCATTTTGCCACCGCTCTTATTGGCAAGAGTAAATAAATCATTGTGCTTGGCTACCAAATCATTATACTCTACCTCTATCCTATTGACCACAAAGGAGGCTTTGTCTGTTAGGATTTTGCCATTGAAGTTGGTTTTTGCCTCAACAAGATATTCTCCCGGAAGTAATTTGGAAAGATTAGTATAGTAAGCATTAGAAGTTTTGCCAAAAACAAATGTTTTCTCAGGCTGTTTTTCTTGTTTGTCGTAAGATACAACTTGTTTTATGCTAAAACTTGCCTCCGAAGAATTTACAAGTTCAAAATTGTCGTTATACAATTGTGCTTGCAAAACAACATCTTCCCAAGAATGATAAATATCTTTTGTTTCCAAACGAAAACGTTTTTTGTTTTCTCTGTTGGAGATTATTTGCAAACTCTTAGTTATCAATTCGTTTATTTCGTTATGAGAAGAGTTTATAAAATAGTTTTGTAGTCTCCATCTCCAAATATTTTCTCCTATAATGTAGCCGTTGGATTGTTCTGCTTGCAAGGAAAATGCTATTAAAGGATAGTTGGTGGCAACAGAGCCTATGCGTTGATAGGCAAGAATACTAAGATTTGGAGAGGTTATGTATTTGGCACTCGGAGACAAAAGAGGGGGAAGTTGCGAAAGCATATCCGTAATCTCTTTATTAAGAGTAAAGGAAGAAAAATTATTGTTGTCAATAGCAAGAGTCTGTATTGGAGAAGAGGAAAAGAGGTTTATTCTAATATCTTTTTGCAAAGAATTAAAGTAAGTAATATTGGTTTGTTGTCCAACTATAAAAAAAAGAGGAGTGGATATCTTTTGAAATTGTTTGATAAGCGTCAGAGAATTTGGATTATTGGGCAAATTGTGTAGAATAACAAGGTCGTAATTTTCCTTTGTGTTTGCCTTAGCAATATCATTAAAGGTAAATACCTGACATTCATAATTCTTATTGCTTTCTACTATGTTTTTTATT
>JAUNWC010000256.1 GCA_030540495.1 Bacteroidota bacterium | reverse complement strand
AAATAATTCTACCACAAATAAATAAAACCTCTGAAATTATAAAATCATTTGTTTTGATGGGTATGGAAAAAACCATGAGTACATTTAATAGCAAATAAACAAATTACCTAAAGAAGAAAGATAAGTTGGCAAATAAATTTTGCTATTTGTTTTAAATTAACTATCTTTGCAGTCGGAGATGTGTTTTAATCTCTTTTTAAATGGAGAGTATAATAACAAAAAAACATGTAAACTGATGAGTAAAAGAATTGATATAAGCCAAGCCGCTTCTATGATAAAGGACGGAATGACTGTTATGATTGGTGGCTTTTTGGGTTCAGGCTCAGCCAATAAGATTATAGAAGAAATGGTAAAACAAGGTAAAAAAGACCTTACCATTATTTGCAATGATACTTCTTACGTTGAGTATGGAGCAGGTTATTTGGTGGCAAATAACTGTGTAAAAAAAGTTATTGCCTCACACATTGGCACAAATCCTGTTACCGGACAAAAAATGATTAGTGGAGAAATGGAAGTTCAATTAATACCACAAGGCACTTTAGCAGAACAAATACGTTGCGCAGGAGCAGGTATAGGCGGTTTTCTTACCACCACAGGCTTGGGTACAATAGTAGAAGAGGGCAAGCAAAAAATAAGTGTAGATGGCAAAGAATATCTTTTGGAAAAACCTATTCGTGCCGATGTTGCCTTGATTGGTGCAAGTATTTGCGATAAGTTTGGCAACCTTGTTTATAGAGGTACTTCTCAAAACTTTAATCCTTTGATGGCAACAGCAGCGGATATTGTTATTGCTGAGGTTAAGGAAGAAGTAGAGGAGATTGCCCCCGAGAATGTAAAAACACCTTATTTGTTTGTAGATTATATTGTAAAGGCTTAGAATAGTAAAAAAATATATATTTATAGAGATGGAAAAAGTAACAAGTACAATAAGACTTAGAATGAGTGCTCACGATGCTCATTATGGTGGAAATTTGGTTGATGGAGCCAGGATGTTAAACCTTTTTGGTGATGTGGCTACAGAATTGCTTATCAAACAAGACGGAGACGAAGGTTTGTTTTGTGCATACGACAATGTAGAGTTTCTTGCTCCTGTTTATGCAGGCGACTATATTGAGGCTTACGGTGAAATAACCAAAGTAGGCAATACTTCAAGAAAAATGACCTTTGAGGCAAGAAAAGTAATAACAGCAAGAGCGGATATAAGTGCTTCTGCTGCTGAGGTTTTAAAAGAGCCTGTTGTGGTTTGCAGGGCTACTGGAACTTGCGTTACTCCAAAAGATTGCCAAAGATACAATAAAGAATAAACTGAACTTTATTTTTTGTTTTTTTAATGCTTCAATAGTATGACCGAATATTTAAATAAATTATTATTAGGTGATACTATTGAAGTATTAAAACGTTTGCCAAGCGATAGTGTTGATTTGGGCATAACATCTCCTCCTTATAATAAAGGAGAAAGAAACAACCCTCACCCTGCTCCTTTTCCTATAGAGTTACCAACTCGCATTATTTATTCTTTATTAAACGAAGATAAGGGTGTGGTTATTGACCCTTATTGTGGAAGTGGTACAACTTTGGTTGCAGCAAAACTATTAAATAAAGATTTCATTGGAATAGATATTTCTGAAGATTATATTAGTTTTACAAAAGAAAGATTGGAGAAAGCACTTAAAGAAAAACGAAAAGTAGAACAGGAGGTGAGTAGGCATTTTGTAGAGAAGACTTTTAAAGAAAGAAAGGCAAACAAAGAAAATACGGGAAAGTTTAGAAACCATAAAGAAAAAGCAAGTTATATATTTGAGAATAAGGAACAAGATTCTTTATTATTGTTTTGAGTTATAAGAAAAAATAAAGAAAAAAATAACTATGGAAAAACTAATTATTACTGCCGCTATTTGCGGAGCAGAAGTAACAAAAGAGCAAAACCCTGCAGTACCTTATACTGTGGAAGAGATTGTTAGAGAGGCAAAAAGTGCTGTTGATGCAGGTGCTGCAATAGTACATTTACACGTAAGAGAGGACGATGGCACACCAACACAAAGCCGTGAGCGTTTTCAAGAGTGTGAGGAGGCTATTTACAAAGTTTGTCCTAACGTAATTTTAATTCCTTCTACGGGAGGAGCAGTTGGTATGACACCAGAGGAAAGATTGCAATCCACAGACACAACACCTTTGCCAGAGATGGCTACTTTGGATTGTGGTACTTGCAACTTTGGAGACGAAATTTTTGACAACACTATGCCAACAATGCGTGCTTTTGGCAAACGTATGATGGAAAGAGGTATAAAACCAGAATACGAATGTTTTGAAATGGGACATTTGGATACTATTTTGACCATGGCTCGCAAAGGAGAAGTGCCAGGCAACCCTATGCAATTTAACTTTGTTTTGGGTGTACATGGCTGTACTCCTGCAACAGTGGAAAATCTTGCTTGGATGGTAAGAAACATTCCTCAAGGCTCTACTTGGACAGTTACAGGAATAGGCAGACACGCTTTTCCTATGGCTGCAGCGGGCATAGTTATGGGAGGCAATGTTAGAGTAGGTTTTGAGGATAATCTTAACCTTGCTAAAGGCATCCCTGCTAAAAGCAATGGAGAATTAGTTGCAAAGGTTGTTCGCCTTGCACAAGAATTAGGCAGAGGAATAGCAACTTCTGACGAAGCAAGAGAAATACTTTCTTTGAAAAAAAGAATATAAGTCTCAGGCATAGCCTGTTTTTATAAGTTGTTATAGGTTAGCATAGGTTGGAGGCTGTGGCTCTTTATAGGTTAGCATAGGTTG
>JAUNWC010000255.1 GCA_030540495.1 Bacteroidota bacterium | reverse complement strand
ATTATAGAGGATTATATAAATAGAATACATAATAACTTTAGCGTAGAAGAAGAGGATAAACAAACAGAATTATTAAGCATAGCAGAAAAGATTGCTATTCCATATGGAATGTTTCTTTCTGAAAACGAAATAATGAAACTATTGGCAGAATTGTTCAAACTACCTATTGCAAACATATTACCAAACGGCGAGAAAGTATTATTAAAGGTAGATAAAGACTTTTGTGACCAAATTTTTATATCCAAACCTTAAAAAATACTTATTTTTGCAAACTAAATAATATGTAAGAATACTATGAAAAGACAAGATTTTATTTTTATTATTGGAGTTTTGATTTTTATACTTTTATTTGTGGCGATAGAGCCATTAAAAGATTGGTTTCTTTCTTGGTCGGCGGCTAAGGACTGGAGGGCTTTTGTGCTCGCTTTCCTAAAATTTGGCATACTTGCCACACTGGGTGAATGCATAGGACTAAGAATTACACAAGGAGTTTATAACAAAAAACGATTTGGAGTCTTGCCTCGTGCTTTAGTCTGGGGCGTTTTAGGTCTTTGCATTAGTATTGCTATGGGCATTTTTGCTTCCGGTAGTTTTGGCTTTTTGAATCAATGTGGCTTAGATATAGCACCTCAAACTATTGCAGAAGAATGTTTTGGCACAAGATTGTTATATGCTTTTACAGTTTCGGTGCTGATGAATACTTTCTTTGCTCCTGTATTTATGACCGTACATAAAATTACCGACACACATATAATCAACACAGGAGGAACACTAAGAGGTTTTTTCACTCCCATTCCTGCAAAAAAAATTGTTTGTGAAATGGATTGGCAAAGACAATGGAGTTTTGTTTTTATGAAAACCATACCTTTCTTTTGGTATCCTGCACACACACTTACGTTTATGCTACCAGGAGAATACAGAGTGCTTTGTGCTGCATTGCTTGGTGTGGCATTAGGAATAATTCTTTCTATAGCAAATTTGAAAAAGAAATAAGATATTTATATTACTGATTTTATTATAGTTATTAGATTTAAATAAAGTTTTTTTGTAAGAATAATGGAATACAAAGCAATAAAGGGTACAAGGGATTTTACTCCTTTGCAAATGCAAAAACGCAACTATATTTTTGACACAATAAAAAAAGTTTATCTTTCTCATGGATTTCTACAAATAGAAACTCCTGCAATGGAATCTCTTAACACTCTTATGGGCAAATACGGAGAGGAAGGAGACAAACTTTTGTTTAAAATACTTGACTCAGGAGAGTTTCTAAAAAAAGAGGAAGTAAATGAATTTTCAAATCTAATCAACACTTCTTCCATAAATAAGGCAACAAAAATGATTAGTGAAAAAGGATTGAGGTATGACCTTACTGTGCCTTTTGCTCGTTTTGTTGTCAATCATAGAAACGAAATAACTTTTCCTTTTAAACGCTTTCAAATACAACCTGTTTGGCGAGCAGATAGACCTCAAAAAGGCAGGTATAGAGAGTTTTATCAATGCGATGCAGATATTATAGGCTCTGATTCTTTGTTAAACGAAATAGAACTTGTTCAAATAATTAGCGAAGTATTTGAATTGTTAGGCTTAGAAATAAGCATAAAACTAAACAACCGCAAAATACTTGCCACCTTTGCTCAATTGCTTGGTAAAGAAGAACATTTGCAAGACCTGACAGTGGCAATAGACAAGTTGGATAAAGTAGGTATGGATAACGTTCTCAAAGAATTGCAAGATAAGGGTTTTAGTGCAGAGGATTGTGATAAAATCTTACCAATACTGAACATAAAAGGTAGTAATGAGGAGAAATTATTGTCTCTTCAAAACATTATAGGACAAATAGATATAGGCAAAAAAGGAATAGAAGAAATAAAATATATAATAGATAAGACTCAGAAAATAGGTATAAATAATTTGGACTTGGATATCACTTTGGCACGAGGATTAAACTATTATACAGGAGCGATTATAGAGGTTAAAGCGGTGGGTATGGCTATGGGAAGTATAACCGGAGGAGGTCGCTATGATAATCTAACTGGAATATTTGGTATGCCTAATGTTTCTGGGGTTGGAATATCCTTTGGAGCAGACAGAATCTATGATTGTTTGGAAGAAAAAAATCTATTTCCTAGCGAAATAACTAATTCTACTAAGGTCTTGTTTATCAATTTTGGAGAAAAGGAGAACGAGGCTTGTATGATGGTGGCAAACGAGTTAAGAAAACAAGAGATATTCTGTGAAATTTACCCCGAAAATGCCAAACTAAAAAAACAAATGAAATATGCTAACGATAGGCATTTTCCTTTTGTTATTCTTATAGGAGAAGAGGAATTAACAAATTCTACTTGTGTAATAAAGAATATGACCTCAGGCGAGCAACAAGTTGTAAATACAAATGAAATAATAAGTTATCTTTCTTAGTTATTCTTTTGTTTATTTGTTGCTTTACAATTATCACAAATACCACAATTGCCAACTTGCTCGGAAAAATATTTTAGAATATATTGCCAACGACACTTTTTTGTCGCTATAAAGTTAAGCATATAATCTGCTCTATATTGATTGGCTTTCTTGGGTAGGAAGTACAATTCTTGAGAAAATAAATGGGAAGTTCTTTGAGGTCTGTCCTTTAGGAAAGTGATATAATCACCCTTTATTTTTTCTTTATAAGTTATTATATTATATTTCATTAGAGTTTTCAAATCTTGTATTACTTGAGATATTGAAACTCTTCCATTTTGAGCCAATTGACTCTCGTTTATTTTCACAAAATCGTGGTGTATTTCAGGG
>JAUNWC010000006.1 GCA_030540495.1 Bacteroidota bacterium | reverse complement strand
AAAGGCTCCAACCTATGCTAACCTATAGGAGCCAAAGGCTCCAACCTATGCTAACCTATAAACCGGCTTTGCCCTATAAAACAGCCTGTGGCTGCAACCTACCTAAAAACCACAAAATTTTATAACTTTTTTTTAAGGCGTTATCCTATTTTGCCGGATAAATAGGCTTTTGTTCTTTCGTCCTTTGGAGCAGAAAACATAGACGAGGTATCGGAATACTCCACCAACTCACCAAGGTACATAAACATGGAATGGGAGGAAATTCTCTGTGCCTGTCCCATATTGTGAGTAACTATCAGAATGGTAACCTCTTTTTGTAATTCAAGCAACAATTCCTCTATGTGTTTGGTGGCAATGGGGTCAAGTGCTGAGGTTGGCTCGTCCATAAGCAAAATATCCAACCTCATAGCCAACGCTCTTGCTATACAAAGCCTTTGCTGTTGTCCGCCCGAGAGAAAAGTACCTTTCTTGTTTAAAGTATCTTTGACCTCATCCCAAAGAGCAACACTTCTCAAACATCTTTCCACTGTGACATCTTTCTCAGCCTTTGGCAAATGAATACCATTAAGAGTAAAACCTGCCAAAACATTTTCGTAAATGCTCATGGTTGGGAAAGGAGTTGGCCTTTGAAAAACCATACCCACTCGTCTTCTAACCTCAGTAGGCTCCATAGAAAGAATATTTTCGCCGTTCAACAATATTTCACCATCTACTCTGATATTTGGGTAAAGATTATGCATAAGATTTACAGCACGCAAAAGCGTTGATTTTCCACAACCCGATGGTCCCATTATAGAGGTTATTGTGTTTTTTTCTATCTGTGCGGATACATATTTAACCGCCATTGTTTGCTTGGTGTATGATACGCAAGTCTTCTTAAATTCAAGTATAGGTTTTATTGATTCCATTTTTTTGCAACGTATTTAGCAATAATATTTAATGTAAGTACAAACAACAATAAGAACAAAGAGGCTCCCCAAATCAATTCTTGTAAATTAGGGTCGTTGAAAAACTCCCAAATAAGCAATGGAACTGCCGAAATAGGTTGAGTAATAGAGTATTGAATAAAAGAGCAACCAAGTGCAGTAAACATCAAGGGAGCCGTTTCGCCTATAACCCTTGAAATAGCAAGCAAGACACCAGTAAATATACCTCCGAAGGCAGAAGGCAATTGTACTTTAAGCATAACTCTTGCCCTATTGCCTCCAAGTGCCAAACCGGCTTCTTTCAAAGACGAGGGAAGTATTTTGAGAGTTTCCTCTGTGGAGCGAATAATAAGAGGCAACATCATTATACACAAAGCAACACTGCCAGCAATGGCCGAATAGCCCTTCATAGGCACAACAACCCAGATATAAACAATTATACCTATAATAATGGAAGGTGTTCCTTGCAAAAGGTCTGTAAGATAACTTACCACTTTGGCAAATTTACTCTTGCTATTTTCTGATAAGAATGCTCCACACAAAATGCCAATAGGTACAGCCACAATTACAGCCATAAAAAGCATAATCATTGTGCCTATAATACCATTGGCAATACCTCCGGGAATATGTTTGCCCTCAGAAATTGCCAACATGACTTTGTAAGCCGTAGGCGTTGGCTCTGTAAAAAACGAAAAAGACAACTGCTTATAGCCTTTGATTAATACTTGACCAAGAATAGCAAACAAAGGCAAGGCCGAGAAACCAGCGAACAAACATACAAAGACAAAAAGCAACTTATCTTTTATCAAACGAGAATTATTTCTTTTCATAAATTTAGGATATTCTTGCATGTTTAATCATCATTTTACCCACCATATTTATTATAGCGGTTATTAGAAACAAAATAAAGCCTATGGCAATAAGAGAAGAAAGCCTTAAACCACTTGCCTCCCCAAATTGATTGGCTATAATGGAAGCCATAGAATTGCCAGTGGAGGTTATGGAAAGAGGAATATTATTGGTATTGCCTATTAGCATGGTAACGGTCATAGTTTCTCCCAAGGCTCTACCTATGGCTAAGATAAAAGAAGAGAATATTCCCGAGCCCGATACAGGAAAAACTACCTTGCTTATAACCTCCATACGTGTGGCCCCGAGACTATAAGCCGTTTCTTTTAATTCGTTAGGCACCATCTTTATAAATTCTGCACTAAGCGAAGAAGCATAAGGAACTATCATAATAGCCAGGACCAAAGAGGCTGTAAGAATGCCTGACCCCTGCGGAGAAATATTTAAGGCTATAAGCAAAGGACGTAAGGTATAAAAGCCCCACAAACCATAGATAATGGAAGGAATACCAGCCAATAAATCTGTTATTGTGCTGAGAATGGAGGCTATCAAAGACCCCTTAAAATACTCTCCAACAAAAAGAGAAATAGGCAAGGAGAAAGGAATACAGAACAAAAGAGCCAAAAGAGTTGTTAACAAAGTACCCGTAATAAAGGGTAAGGCTCCATATTGCTCATTGCCCTGAGTATAATTCCATTGTGAAGAGGTTAAGAATTTGAAAAAACCAAAATGTTCAAAAGCCGAATAAGCATCAGTAACGAGGGCATAAACTATGCCCCCGCATACTATTGGCACTACCAATGCTGTTAGGAATAATATTGTTTTATATATCTTATCGTTCATAGAAGTATTTATTTCAATATTTGTACTCCGTCAAATGTAACGCTCTTTAAATTCTTTATACTTAATTCTTTAGCCTTCAATGGCAAAGGAGCATAATGAACCTTTGGGGTAATGTTTTGTATGGTATCCGAAAGAATATATTGCAACAAATCAAGGGTTACCTCTGCTTGCTCTTTGCTTCTGTCGGCATAGTGTTGTTCCTTATAGATAATTATCCAAGTAAAACAACTGATAGGATAGGCTCCCAAAGCATCAGAATTGGTTATGGAGGTACGGGTATCTGTTGGAATTTCTCCAGCGGCAGCCTTAGAAATACTTTCCGAAGAGGGCTTTATAAATTCTCCTTGTTTGTTCCTAATACTTGCGTATGGTATTTTTTGAGCAAAAGCATATTCTGAGCCAACGTAACCTAAGGTATTTTTGGTTTGAGAGATTACTCCTGCCACTCCCGGATTGCCTTTTGCGGCCTGTCCAATAGGAAAACTTATGGATTTTCCTTCGCCGTATTTTTCTGCCCAATTAGAACTTACCTTGGATAAATAATCTGTAAATACAAAAGTAGTACCCGAACCATCGGAACGAAATACGGGAATAATAGTTTGGTTTGGCAGTTTTGCCTCAGGGTTAAGGGCAACTATTCGCTCATCGTTCCACTTTGTAACCTTGCCTGCAAAAATATCGGCAATCAATTCTCCGTCAAGTTTCAAATCCTTAACATTTTCTAAATTGTAAGCCAATACCACCGCTCCCATACAAGTAGGTATATGAATTACAGCAGGCATCTCAGCCATTTCTTTGTCGGAAAGAAAAGCATCACTTCCAGCAAAATCTACAATTTTGTCTTTCAAATTGCGAACACCTCCTCCCGAGCCTATTCCTCCGTAGGCTACTTTGTCGCCATTTACTTGTGCAAAGTTTTCAAATACCACATTGTAGAAAGGTAGTGGAAAAGTTGCTCCTGCACCAGAAAGTTTTTGTGCTTTGCGTCCTGTGTTGGTAGTAGTGTTGTTGCAAGATATCATTGCAAGAGAAACTACCAAAGTCATAATCGTAAAAAAAATCTTTTTCATCTGTTTATCTGTTTTTTAAAAGTTTGTTTTATAATCCAAAATAACAATTGATATATGCTGAATATACGTTATCCTTGCCCTCTGCCTTTGGCATGGTTAGTCTTAGATTAGGAGCAAGTTTAACATATTTTCCCAAAGAGAATTGCGTACCAAGTATTGCTGAAGCCTCGTCCTTTGCTATATTCCAATCATCCTTAGAAAATAGGTTATCAAACCTTGCATACAAATCCATATTCTTCGTTATTTCAAAGGAGGCAAAAAGCGAGTAACCACTTTGGTCTGCATTGTCTTTGAAAGAAGAGTTTTGTATTATGTTATACTCTGCTCCTATGGTGAATTTTTTATTTTTATACCCTACAAAGGTTGCTAAATTAAGTATATCCTTTTTGTCTTTTTCTTCGCTTTCGTTCAAAGCCGAATACAAACGAATTTGTAAACCCTTTATGGGCGTTAGAGTTACCCCCAAACCATAGTTAAGCCCATCGCCTTTTTGTACTTTTTTGTATCCCTCTCCATTTACTACTATGGCATCAAAAGACAACCAATCAGCAAATTTATAAGCAACAGAAAACCCCAAATCTGCACTACTACCAAATTTATATTGGTCTTGAAAAGATTTCATAACATAGCGATAGTCCCAAAACTTTTCTTGAAAATTAAATTGAGTAGTGGAAATAAGTCCTCCATTAAGGGTAAGGTTGCCTGTTTTCCATTGTAAGAGAGCATTCTTTATGTAAGCAATACGATGATAATCCTCCACATTAGAAGATTTGCCCACGTCCATAACTCCCTTGACGGAAAGACCTCCATTCATTTTGTATTCATATCCCAAATAAGTTCTTTCCAAATCAAAGCCTCTGTCATCGTTTTCGGCTCCAAAACCACTGTGAAAGTTGCTAAAAACTTGTACAATTGCTTTGCCCTTAGACTCCTGAGGTTTTACTTCTTGTGCTTGTGTATTGATAAACATACAGGCGAGCACACTTGTTAATAATACTTTTGTTTTCATTTCTTTTTTTTGTTTTTACTATTTTTTTTACGTTGCAAAATTACCCTGAATACATTTCAAGAATGTTTCAAAAGTATTATCATTATATTAAAATAGGTTGGAGGCTTAACCTTCTTTTATAAGGGCAAAGTTTGTTAGTAGGTTGGGATAAGTTATAGTAGGTTAGCATAGGTTGTAATAGGATGGACGCATAAGCGTATAACAAAAAGTAGTGGCTCTGCCCTCATAGGTCAGCCTCAGGCTGTGGCTCTGCTCTATCAGAACCTATGCTAACTTATCTCAACTTATAAAAACCTACAACCAAGCTTATGTGTCTTATAGGTTAGCCTCAGGCTGTTACATTTTTGTTAAATTTTAAATATGCAGAGATGGGTATAGATAATTATATGTAATTTTGCGAAGAGAAAAACAGAGGTTATTATGTTAGAAGAGCGTATATTAATAGTTGAAGATGAGGAAACTTTGTGTGAAGTATTGAAACTCAACCTTGAAAACGAAGGTTATTTGGTAGATATTGCTTTTAGTGCAGAGGAGGCTTTGAAGTTGGATATAAAGAAATATTCTCTTATCTTGCTTGATATAATGATGGGGGAAATAAGCGGAATAAGAATGGCAAAAATATTGAAATCTAATATAGAAACTGCCGATATTCCTATTATTTTCTGCACCGCAAGAGACTCAGAGGACGATATGATAATGGGGCTTAACCTTGGAGCAGACGACTATATAATAAAACCTTATACCATACGCAACGTTATAGCAAGAGTAAAGAGTGTATTGCGGCGTACTATTAAGACAAAGACTGAAGAAGAAAAGCAAAATATTTTAAAGGTTAATGGTTTGCAATTGGATTTGGAATTTAAGAAATGTACGGTGGATGGAAAGGAAGTAAAACTTGCAAAAAAAGAATTTGAACTCTTAGCCTTTCTTATTGCCAACAGAGGAAAGATATGTTCAAGAGAGCAAATTCTAAGCCAAGTTTGGAGCAATGAGGTTATTGTTTTAGACCGCACAATAGACGTAAATATTACAAGACTTCGCTCCAAAATAGGTAGTTACGGCTCATGTATTGTTACACGTTCAGGTTACGGTTATGGCTTTAGCAATTAGATTATCTTATCATAAACGTCTGTTTGTTATTTTGTTGATTTTCTCTTGGGTAACAACATTATGTTTTATTGGTTTTCAATACAAAAAAGAAAAACAATACAAATCTGATTTTCTTAATGCACAATTGCAACTGTACAACAAGCACCTTTTGGAAACCATAGAGGAGGGTTTGTCTTACGAAGATTATATCGCCTCGCATGAAAAACCTTTCGAGGATTTGCGTATATCTATTATTACCTTAGGTGGAGCGGTGATATATGACAATAAAATAGAGATAAAAAAACTTGAAAACCACATCAATAGACCCGAAATAAAAGAGGCCATAAAAGAAGGAGCGGGCTATAATATAGAACGGCAATCAAAAAGCGATGGACAAGAATATTTCTATTCTGCCACATTGGGCAAAAGAGTTATTGTTCGCACAGCCCTACCCTACTCTGTTACGCTTAAGGATTTGTTAAGAGCGGATTGGAGTTTTGTTTTTCTAATGATTTCTATCGGTTTGGTTATGAGTATTTTTATTTATTTTGCTACCAAAAGATTGGGAAAAAACATTGAAAAACTCAATACCTTTGCCACCAAAGCCGAAAAAGGAGAGAGTTTGGACAAAGAAGTATCTTTTCCTAACGATGAACTTGGCTCTATTTCAAACCATATTGTGCAGTTGTATTTTCAATGGCAACAAACCATAAAAGACCGCGATATAGCCTATCAAAACGCACTAAGACAAGAACAAGAAAAGATTCGCATAAAAAAAGAATTGACAAACAATATAAACCACGAATTAAAAACTCCTGTGGCTTCTATGCAGGTATGTTTGGAAACTTTGCTCTCGGGGATAAAACTTAGCGAAGAAAAACGGCAAGAACTCTTAGCAAGATGTTATTCCAACAACGAAAGATTAAGGCATTTACTTAGTGATGTTTCTTTGCTTACAAGATTGGAAGACGGCAATAATATGATAAGCAAAGAGCCTATACTTATCAATGATATTATAAAGGAAATATCACAAGAATTGGAAATTATGCCAAAAGAGGAGCGTTTTGTTTTGCATGCTGATTTTAAAGAAGAAGTAAGAATAGAAGGCAATAGGACGCTTATAGGCTCAATATTCAGCAACTTAACCGAAAATACTATTGCTTATTCGGGCGGAAAAAACATATATATATCTTTGATAGAAAACAATGAGAAATGGTGTAGTATTGGTTTTGAGGACGATGGTTGCGGAGTAAAAGAAGAGGATTTGCCACGATTATTTGAACGCTTTTATAGGATAGACAAAGGTCGCTCTCGGCAAATGGGTGGCACAGGCTTAGGACTTGCCATAGTAAAACACGCTGTACAATTCCATGGTGGAAAAATAAGTGTTTCCAACCGCCCAACAGGAGGACTAAGATTTAATTTCTCTTTGAAAAAAGACCCAATCGCAAAGTAGGGTGTTATGATAGGTTGTTTTAGGTTAGCATAGGTTAAGATAAGAGACGCTCAAGCGTATGACCATAAGTAATGACTTTGCCCTCCTATCTTAACCTATGCTAACCTATAGGAGCCACAGGCTCCAACCTATGCTAACCTAAAATAACCTACTATAACCTATAAACAGGCAGAGTATGTAAGTCTATTAAAATGCCTATAAGGAGGCAAGGCCTCCCTATAGGCTAACTTATTATCTATAAACAAAAGATTAAAACTCCTTTTTATAAAAATTATTTTACTTTAAAGTTGTATATTTTTCCGTATTCACGTAAAAGAGCCAAACGAATAGATTTATCTGTAAGATTATACAATGCTGACCACTGAGTAAAAGAAGTAGGGTCTGCCTCGTTTGGTTGTTGGGAAACAAGACTCAACAAAGACATAGCCTCGGTACTATTAAGGTTGTAGTTACTATTGGACAATGTTGTTCTCATATCAAAGTAACGTTGTTTTCCATGTTCAGAACCCCAACCGTCAGTAGTACCTACCATTGTAGAAGAAACATAGAAATTGGTTACACATCTTAGAGTATCATTGCCTGTGAAGACTTCCATTCTTGTAGGATTGGTTTCTGCTGAGTTGTTAGTATTGCGAGTGTATTCCACAATTGCATAATCGCCTGTGGCATCTGCCATAAAGAAATGATAATTATGTTCGTTATCAGTATTAAACATTCTCATATTATATTGTTTTAGCATCTCTATGGCTTGTTTAACTGTAGATGCTCTGTCTAAAAGCATACGTATAGCCACTGTGGTAGTAATATTGGTTTTTGTAGCATCATTTTGCATAGTTGGAGCCTCATTAAGAGCAAGTACTCCTATTGCAAAACCATCTTCATTTATACCATCCAAAGCAACGTAAGGTAAGCCTATCAACAAAGAAAGGTCGGTTTTGCCATCTGTATAAGAGCCTTAAGGAAAACCAATATTTAGTCCATCAACAAAGGAAATAGATTTTTTACCACCTTTTGGAGATGTATGTAAAACAAATGCTGTTATAGGTACATAACTTTTTACACCATTAACTGTCTTGGTGTGGCAAAAATCATAGTTACGTCCCATAAGAAAACTACGAGATAAACTATCTGGTACAGCAAAGGCACTACAGCCTGGAAGAATAGATATTTCATTGTTTGATTTTACAGGTAGGCTATCATATAGATTTTGTTGAACAAAGGTAAGCAAGTCTAAAGTATTTGACATATTGGCATTTATGGCATAATCTAACTTATAATCTGCCGTATAATATACTTCATAAAAACGCCCTTCTCCATCAATATCTTTCATAGTAAGAATACTTTTTAGTTTATCTTTATCTTTTATGAAAACAGCGGGGTTTTCCGTTGTTATTTCATATTTAGAATTGTTTTCCTGAGTATCATCATCTGAGCAAGATACCATAAATAATGCTACAAAAACCATTAAAAAGAAAGACGAAAACGCATAGTTGTGTCTTTTCATACAATTAATTTTGACCATAATTTATTATTTTTTATATTATTAAATGAATTTGCAAAGATATTATTTTTTATTAAATAAGAAAAGAAAAGTTAGCATAAATTATGTTTTTATTGTAATCTATGCTAACTTAAATCTCATTTGTTATTATGTTACTTTATTGTACTGCCGTTTTTGAAGTTCTTTTCTGGACAAACGAAAGAAAGTTCTCCATCAGCATTCTCGGCCATTAGTATCATGCCTTGACTCTCTATTCCTTTTAAGTTTTTTGGAGCAAGATTGACCAAAACGCTAACCTGCTTGCCAACAATCTCTTCTGGTGAATAATATTCAGCAATACCGCTCACTATAGTCCTTTTGTCTATACCCGTATCAACTGTTAGTTTCAATAGTTTTTTTGTCTTAGCAACTTTTTCTGCCGCAACAATGGTTCCCAAACGTATATCCATAGAGGCAAAGTCTTCAAAATCAATATTCTTTTTTTGTGGCTCTACGCTTGCATTGTTTATGGCATTAGCCTTTTTGCTTGCCTCCAATTTGTCAAGTTGTTTTTGTATCTCGGCATCTTCTATTCTTTCAAACAAAAGTTCTGGCGTTTTTATTTCGTGTCCTATATCCAATAAATCACATTTGCCTGCCTCATACCATTTAATAGAAGAAAAATTAAGCATTTGTTGAAGACGTTTGGCTGAAAACTGAATAAAAGGCTCCATTAATATGGATAGATTAGCACAAATTTGAAGAGAAAGGTTTAGAACCGTTTCCGTTCTGTTTATATCCGTCTTGTATGTTTTCCAAGGCTCATTTTCTGTCAAATATTTGTTGCCAAGTCTTGCAAGATTCATTAGTTCAAACAAAGCATCCCTAAACTTATATGTTTCTAATAATGTGCCTATTTTCTCTGGATAGGTTGCTATTTCCTCTATGGTTTGCTTATCCAAATCGTTTAACTCGTTTTGTTTTGGCACCCTGCCTTCAAAATACTTGTGAGTTAAAACCATAGTCCTATTAATAAAGTTGCCCAAAATAGCCACCAACTCAGAATTGTTTCTTGTTTGAAAATCTTTCCAAGTAAAATCATTATCCTTTGTTTCTGGAGCATTGGCACAAAGTACGTATTTCAAAACATCTTGTTTGTTAGGAAAATCTTCCAAATACTCGTTTAACCACACTGCCCAATTCCTTGAAGTAGATATTTTATCTCCCTCCAAATTAAGAAACTCATTGGCAGGAACATTTTCGGGCAAGATGAAACTTCCGTCAGCCTTCAGCATGGAAGGAAATACTATGCAGTGAAAAACAATATTATCCTTGCCTATAAAATGGACAAGTTTGCTTTCTTTGTCCTTCCACCATTTTTCCCAATTATCTTTGTCGTATTCTATGGTGTTGGAAATATAACCTATGGGAGCATCAAACCACACATACAAAACCTTACCCTCTGCCTCTTGTAATGGCACTTTTATTCCCCAGTCCAAATCCCTTGTAACCGCCCTTGGTTGCAAACCATTGTCAAGCCAAGACTTACATTGACCATAAACATTTGTTTTCCATTCTTTATGATTTTCCAAAATCCATTCTTTTAAGAAAGGTTCATAGTCATTTAGAGGCAAAAACCAATGTTTAGTTTCTTTTAGTATGGGTGCATTGCCACTCAAAGCACTTTTTGGATTTTTCAAATCGGTAGCATTAAGCGAAGAACCACAACTTTCACATTGGTCACCGTATGCTCTCTCGTTACCACAAATAGGGCAAGTTCCTGTAATATATCTATCTGCAAGAAATGTTTTTTCCTTCTCGTCATAGTATTGTTGGCTAATTTTCTCTATAAATTTGCCTTCATTGTATAGTTTAAGAAAGAAATCCGAAGCCGTTTTTTGATGTATTGGGCTTGTTGTACGAGAATAAATATCAAAGGAGGTACCGAAATCTTCAAAACTTTTTTTGATAATAGTGTGGTATCTATCCACAATGTCTTGTGGAGTACAACCTTCTTTTTTTGCTCTTATGGTAACGGGAACTCCATGCTCATCACTACCTCCTATAAACAAAACTTCTTCTCCCATCATTCTCAAATACCTGCAATATATATCTGCCGGAATATAAACGCCCGCCATGTGTCCTATGTGTATAGGTCCGTTTGCATATGGTAGGGCTGTGGTAACCGTATAACGCTTAAACTTTTTTTCTTTATCTGTATATGTCATAAATTATTCTTTTTTTTCTTAGAAATTATCTACTACTCCAATCCTATCTTTTTTTTGGCTAAGAGGGACACCTGTTCTATCAATTCTTTTGTAGGTTCTACTAATGGCAAAACATCTTCTTGCAGTATTTCATAGTTATCGGAATAATCTCCCGTTATTTTTAGATTTAACAAACGACTATAAAGCCGAGTTAAAGATAAGGGTAGTATTCCCGTTTGACCAAAAAATCTATTAAATATTTGATTTATTCCATCGTGTGTTTTGGCTGTGTATCCGTATGCAATAAGTAAGGCAGAAACGGTATAATAAGCAGAATAATACAACCTATTTGCCAAAAGTACCCATCTACTATTTTTGAGCAATAAAGACACATCTTTCATTGCATCCTCAGATTTTGCTAATCTAATAGAAATAAGAATTCTTTTTTCTTCTTCATTTAAACTCATAAATAATATGATTCCATCTTGTTCTACATTCTTATAAAAAGGAGTAAAATAGGACTCTTGCCATTGTTTTTTGCTAAAAATAATAGTGTTTATAAATTGATTGGTTAACAATCCTACTTCAAAGAACTCATTAAAAACCATATCTTTGTCTTCAAAAGTTGGCTTGTCTTTATCTAATAATATAAGCACGTCCCAATCAGAGTCCTCTTTTGCCTCACCTCTTGCTCTTGAACCAAAAAGTTTAACAATAGTGCCTTGTGGCATTTTTTCCTTTGCCACTTTTTTTAGTAAGGATAATATTTCTTCCTCTGTGTATTCCACTATGCTATTATAGATTTTCCCTTATTATTGTGGTAATATCCTCTATTATTACATTGGCAAGATGCTCGGCAGTAGCCATAGCATCACTCTCAGAATAAATTCTAAGAATAGGCTCTGTATTGCTTTTTCTCAAATGCACCCACTCGTTCTCAAAATTTATCTTTACTCCATCTATGGTTATTACCTCATAATTCTTATACTTTTCTGCAATAGATTTTAACACCAAATCCATATTTATCTCTGGTGTAAGTTCCATTTTCTTTTTTGCAATAACATAGTTTGGATAAGTATCTCTAAGGTCGGAGCATTTCATTTTTTTCTTTGCCAAAAGAGTAAGGAAAAGCGCAATACCCACAAGAGCATCTCTTCCATAATGACAAGCGGGATAAATAACACCTCCATTGCCTTCTCCTCCAATAATGGCTTTTACTTCTTTCATTTTTTCTATAACATTGACCTCACCAACAGCAGAGGCAAAATATTTTTGGTTATATTTCTTTTCTGTTATATCTCTCAATGCCCTTGAAGAAGAAAGGTTGCTAACGGTATTGCCCGGAGTGTTTTCCAATACATAGTCAGCCACTGCCACCAAAGTATATTCCTCCACAAAAGGTTTTCCCGTTTCGGTTACCAAAGCCAATCTATCTACATCTGGGTCTACTACAAATCCTACATGACAATGTTCCTTTTCTACCAACTCACATATATCCTTAATATTCTCTGGCAAAGGCTCCGGATTATGAGCAAACACTCCTGTAGGTTCCTCGTTTAAGCCAAAAATATCCTTTACCCCAAGTGCCAAAAGGAGTTTTCTAAGCACAAAACCTCCTGTGGAATTAACTGCATCGAAAGCGACTCTGAAATTTGCTTGTTTTATAGCCTCTATATCCACCAAAGGCAAAGCCAAAACCTTTTCAATGTGTTTCTCTACAGCATCTTCTATTTTTGTGTATTTCCCTAATTTTATTGCTTGAACAAAGGTGAAATTGTTTTTGGCTGCAAGTTCCAAAACCCTTTCTCCGTCTTGTTGGGAAATAAATTCTCCATTGCCTGCCAAAAATTTAAGTGCATTCCATTGTATAGGGTTGTGTGAGGCTGTAAGAATTATACCTCCATCAGCATGGTTATCCACTACTGCTATTTCTGTGGTAGGAGTGGTGCTAAGACCTGTGTCCAAAACATCTACTCCCATAGCCATAAGCGTTCCTGTTACCAAATGGCTAACCATTTCTCCCGATATTCTTGCGTCTCTGCCTATAAGAATGGAAATACTTTCTTTGTTTGTTTTCTCTTTTATTAGTTGGGCAAAAGCAGCAACAAAACTTACCAAATCAATGGGAGTAAGATTATCACCTGATTTGCCTCCAATAGTTCCTCTAAAACCTGAAATAGATTTAATCAATGACATATTATTTATTTGTTTTATTGTTCCTTGTTAAAATAATTTGCAAATATCGTACTTTTTTTTGACAAAGACAAGCCAAAAGACTTTTTCTTATATCCTATCCAATGCTTGCAATATCTTTGCTATACTTTGGTCAATTTCTTCTTCTGTGATTATCAAAGGAGGCTTTATGCTGAGAGCATTGGAGTTAAATAGGTGTGTGCCAGTTATAATACCATGCTCAAAACAAGCAATAAGTGCTTTTTTCCAATCCACTTCTTTTTCTAAGTATATAGCATTAAAGAGTCCCACTCCCTCCACTCTCTCTATATGCTTGTGTTTTAATTTCTCTCTGTATATCTTTCCTTTTTTCTCTACTTGGTCTAAAAGATTGTTATCCATTATATAGTTAAGTGTAGCAAGGGCTGAGGCTAAGCAAACTGGGTTGCCTCCGTATGTAGTAGCATGTCCTATCAAAGGGTGATGATTATTTAATTTATCCATTATTGCTTTTTTGCCTATAAAAGCTCCTATTGGCAAACCTCCTCCCATTGCTTTTGCTATGCAAAGTATATCGGGTACAAATCCATATTGTTCAAAGGCGAACAAAGTTCCCGTACGAGCGAAACCCGTTTGTATTTCATCCAAGATAAGCACCGCACCCATATCCGAGCATCGCTTACGAAGTTTTTTCAGGTATTGGTTTTTAGGTATCTGTACTCCCTCGCCAACTGCAACACTTTCAGCCACTACACAACAAGTCTCTTCGGTAATTTTTTGCAAATCCTCCTCTTTGTTAAATTCTATATGGTTACAATATGGCAAAAGCGGGGCAAAAGGCTCGGTAAATTCTTTGCCACTAAGCATAGATACACAAGCCAAAGTAGAACCGTGATAGGAATTTTTATAACTTATTATTTCTTTTCTATGATTGAATAATTTTGCGGCTTTAATGGCACCTTCTATTGCTTCACTACCAGAATTTACATAAAATATTTGCTCCAACTCAGAAGGCAAAAATTCCTTTAATCTTTTTATATAATCTAACTGAGGTTTCTGCATATATTCTCCATAAACCATAACGTGCAAATAATCTTTGATTTGTTTTTCTATGGCTTGCACAACTTTTTGATTCTTGTGTCCTATATTTCCTACACAAATTCCCGATAGCATATCCATATATTTTTTGCCATCAGTAGTATATACCCAAATACCCTCCGCTTTTTCTGGGTCAAGTATAATATCATCTATTTCAGAGATTTGAGCAACATATTTTCTAAATTCCTTTAAATCTGTCTTCATTTCCTTTAAACTCTGCTTATAATTTTTTCCAAAGATAAGATTTTTTTTTCAAAAGAAGAGATAAACTACCGACACTTGTTATAATAACCATAAAAAAGGACGCTGTAAAAAAGCGTCCTTACAAGTAAAGTTTATTAAAAATTAATTAGTTTCTTTATGCTAATCTTTTTTCCAATCTTTCGCGGATAGCACCTATAAAGTCATTAGAATTAACAGCCTTAGGAGTTACGCCTTCCATAAGATTAACTAAGTCTTTTGTTGCTATGCCTTCGTTAAGAGTATCAAAACAAGCACCCTCCAACTGGTCTGCAAAGTTCATAAGTTCTTTGATACCGTCTTTCTCACCTCTTTTTCTCAAGGCACCGCTCCAAGCAAAGATAGTTGCCATAGGGTTGGTGGAAGTTTCCTCTCCTTTCAAATATTTGTAGTAGTGGCGAGTTACTGTTCCATGAGCGGCTTCGTATTCATAGTTACCATCAGGAGAAACCAAAACAGAGGTCATCATAGCCAAAGAACCAAAGGCAGTAGAAACCATATCTGACATAACGTCTCCATCATAGTTCTTACAAGCCCAAATAAATCCACCTTTGCTTCTAATAACTCTTGCCACAGCGTCATCTATCAAAGTATAGAAATACTCTATTCCAAGTTTTTCAAATTCTGCTTTGTATTCTTTTTCATAAACTTCTTCAAATATTTCGCGGAATTGAGCGTCATATTTCTTTGAAATAGTGTCTTTTGTTGAGAACCAAAGGTCTTGTTTGGTATCTATGGCAAATTTAAAGCAAGAATGAGCAAAAGAGCGAATGGATTTATCCAAGTTGTGCATACCTTGTAAAACGCCTGCACCCTTAAACTCATGGATAACAACTTCTTCTTTCTTTCCACTTTTGCCTTCAAAAACAAGTTTTGCTACTCCCTCTTCTTCTACTCTTAACTCTACTGATTTATATACATCACCGTAAGCATGACGAGCAATAGTTATAGGTTGCTCCCAATTCTTTACTACTGGGTGAATAGAAGGTATGGTTATAGGAGTACGGAAAACAGTACCATCAAGTATAGAACGAATGGTTCCGTTAGGAGATTTCCACATTTCGTGAAGTTTATACTCGTCCATACGTTTTGCATTTGGAGTAATGGTAGCACATTTTACAGCAACACCATATTTTTTATTTGCCTCAGCGGCATCTTTTGTTATTTGGTCTCTTGTTTCATCTCTTTTCACAAGACCAAGGTCATAATATTCTGTTTTCAAATCTACAAAAGGCAAGATAAGTTCATCTTTAATCATCTTCCATAGAATACGGGTCATTTCATCGCCGTCCATCTCCACAAGAGGAGTTGTCATTTTTATTTTTTCCATGTTATATTTTATTTTTTTGTGTTTATAACAGTTTTCGCTTTTTTCAACTAAGAATAAAC
>JAUNWC010000254.1 GCA_030540495.1 Bacteroidota bacterium | reverse complement strand
AGAAACTTTACATTTTAACAAATCCATACCCAAATTGGTAAGAAGTATGGAAACCAAAAATATAAGTTGCTCCTTTCTACAAGAATAACTATTTGCCACACTTACGGGTATAAGCCAATAAAGCCAAGTGCCTATGTTTGCTATATTAAACAGTAGTCCTTTGCCCAAATATTTAAATTGAAATCTGCTAACCGTTTTTAAATCTCTACGTTTGGGTGTTTTGTGTAGTCGTGTAGCAGTGTATATACCAAAAACCACTATTATTACTCCGCCAATGATGGAAAGAATTTTTCTGGCATGCTCGGTCTCAAAAAAAGTAGAAACACCATACCAAGCAACAAAAACCATAATCACATCACTCAACGAAATACCTATAGCCAAATATGCCCCCGAACGAAAGCCCTTGCTTATGCTTGTTTGCAATAAAGAAAAAAAAGCAGGTCCTATCATTAGCGAAAGTGTCAATCCAAAAAGTATTCCTTGCGTACAAATATGAAATAAACTCATTCCTCTTCCCAAAAAATTACAAAATGCAAATTTATACTTTTTTTCTGATATAAAAGGTAGGTTATTGTAGTTTTATTTCTCCTATCCTTTGTTTTAAAACAGGATGAATGAAATCGGGCAGTATTTCTTTTAATGGCAAAAGAACAAAATCTCTTTTGTGTAATAACGGGTGAGGAATAGTTAAATCTTTGCTTTCCAATATCAAATCGTTGTAAAAAAGTATGTCTATATCTATTGTCCTTGACTGATAGCCCGCCCAATCGGTGCGCTTTCTTCCCAAGTTCTCTTCTATCAAGTGAATTACTCTTAAGACTTCTTTGCAATCTAATTTGGTAGAAAAACAAGCCACAGAATTTATAAACAAATCCTCAGACTCAAAGCCCCAAGGTTTTGTTTCAAAGAAGGAAGATTTTTTTTGCATCCTACCTATATTCTTTTCTATTAAGGAATATGCTCTTTCTATGTTTTTCTCTCTTTCTCCAATGTTTGCTCCAAAGGAAAGGACAAGCAAATTTTCTTTGTTCATAGGTTGTTAAGTAATATTTGTTTTATTTGAGTATTAAATTCTTTATTTGCCAAATAGTTGTGTTTTTTTGCAAGATGAACGGCTCTTTTTTGCTGCCCCAAATAAGTAGAAGAAAGAAGTCCTGCACCACCAACCCATGCTGTTATATAATCTTTGAGCAAAAACTCTGAAACTCCAAACCACAAGACTCCTGCATTGACCACAAAGGCACAAATACCCTCAAACCAATATCCTGAATAAATATGCCCCAATCCCGGAAAGAAAGCAAGGTGTTTGGCTTTATTTTCGCTTTTGTGTTTAGGTAAATTATTATAAAGACTATCCAAAACATACTTATCCTCTCCTCTTAATACAGGTTCTTTTTCTATGTATTGCAACAGATAATCATAAGCAGAGTTATATTCGTTTAATTCATTGCTAAGAAGTATTTGCATAAGTAAAAGTCGTTTGGATGGATTTTCTTTTACCTCCAAATTCATATTATTCATAATTTTGCTTGCAAAATCAAAGTCATCCTCCAAATAAGAGCAAAGCAACATTTCATAATAAATACTATCCTTTTCCTCTATGGTCATAAGATAAAGAGGTATTCTTTGCAAAGTTTGAGCCGAAAGCAAATATTTTTTGTCTTTTTTGTAAGAATGGGCTTTTTTCTTTAAGGCTTGTTTTTGCAACTCCGCCTCAGAGACAAAGAAAAAAACTCTCTCGTATTCCAAAACAGCGTTAGCATAGTCCTTTTGTTGAAAATATTCCTCAGCCAAAGCAAAAACATTTAACTTTGTTTCAAAATAATCATTGTTCTGACTATAAGCCAAAGGTATTCCTAAGAGGAATATGTATATTGTAAAGAATACTAAGGTTTTGATTATTGTTATATTCATTAGCCAAAAGTTTTACACTGATATAAGAACCATAAATATTGCCTATATAAAATACTGTTGCCAAAGAGCCAAAAAGTATAGTTTTCCAATTTGAAAGCCCGTGTTTTACCCAATTCTCTGCACAAATTCCAGCAAAACTACCCACTGTAATAAAAGAACTTATTCCCTCTCCAAGACTTCCTGCATATATTTTGCCAAGTCCGGGAACAATGGCTGAAAGTGTTGCTGAAAGAAAAGGAGATTTTGCTTTTTTGTTTTCTAAACTCAAACAAATACTATCCAAAATCTTTTCCCTTTCTGCTAAGGTATAAGAAGAATAAGAAAAATTTTGTTTGTATCTATTATAAGAAACAAAATCCCTTTGCAACAAAGAATAGCCAGCCAACTGAAAAGAATATAACTCGCCGTGCTTTTCCAACAAAGTTTTATTATTCAAAAGATTAATCTCTGCTTGTTTGTACTTATTGTTGTATGCCAAACAAAGAGAAGAAAAAAAGAGAGAAGTAGGCTTAAACGAAGAAGTTTCGCTTACCTTGTCAAACAATAATTGGGCTTTGTATAACTGCTTAGCAGAATAAAAAGCCCAGCCTCTCAAAAAATTTATACTATCCTTTGTTTCATCTTTGTAGTATTCTAAGGTAAAATCTCTTTCTGCCCAGCAAAGTGCCTCATTTTTCATATCATTGCCTATGAGATAGCGAATAAATTCAAAGTCTTCGCTCGCATAATTCTGACAAAAAACAAAGGTATGGCAGAGAAGAAAAAAAAATAATATTATTTGCTCTTTTTTTAACATTATTTCTTTGATTGTTTGTAAATATAAACATCCTCAACATGTTTGCCCTTATTGGTAAAATATGAGGGAGATTTGCCTGCAAATGCTATTC
>JAUNWC010000253.1 GCA_030540495.1 Bacteroidota bacterium | reverse complement strand
GTGAAATATTGTCAGTATTTGAAAAATATGGAATAAATGGACATATTGAATGGAGTAGATAAAAAATAAAACAAAGTAAATAATGTATAAAGATAATTTAAAAATAGCGGATAGGGAGTTTTCTTCTCGTTTGATTATAGGAACGGGGAAATTTGCAAGCAATGATATAATGAAACAATCTATTATTGCGAGTGGCTCTCAAATGGTAACCACAGCCCTAAAACGTTTGGGTACAGAGGATTCAGCAAGCGAAAATATACTTGATTTTATTCCGAAAGAATGTATGCTTTTGCCAAATACCTCTGGGGTAAGAGATGCAAAAGAGGCTGTTTTTGCTGCAAAAATGAGTAGAGAACTTTATAAAACCGATTGGATAAAATTGGAAATTCATCCAGATGCCAAATTTCTTTTGCCAGACGTAAAAGAGACTTTGTTGGCAACAGAGATTTTGGTAAAAGAGGGATTTAAGGTTATGCCCTACATAATGCCAGACCCTACAGCCTGTAAACAATTAGAAGAAATGGGAGCCGTAGCGGTTATGCCTTTGGCTTCTCCCATAGGCACCAACAAAGGAATAAAATGCAAGGATATGTTACAGATAATAATAGAGCAAAGCGAGGTTCCTGTAATAGTGGATGCGGGCTTAGGTTCTCCAAAAGATGCTTGTGAGGCTATGGAAATGGGAGCGGCGGCTTGTATGGTCAATACTGCCATTGCTATAGCAACAGATAGCATAACAATGGCAGAGGCTTTTGCACTTGGCATAGAGGCAGGAAGAAAGGCTTTTCTTAGTGGAATACCTTCCACCAATCATTTTGCCATAGCCACCTCTCCCCTAACCTCTTTTCTTGACAAAGAACAAGAAAACGTTGATATGCTGTAAAAAAAAGAAGAATTAATAAATTCAAAGAAGAAAAAAAATATATGGAAAAGTGTTTTTCAAACGATAGGATAAAAAAGATTTATATCAAAGGAGAAAAGTTTCCGATAGAAGTGGGAATGAAAAAAGTTATTCTTACAGATACCCTAAAGAATATAAAAAATTCTGACGGCACCACAACACAAGAAAGAGTATCTAACGGAGAAATAAATATCTATGATACAAGCGGAGTGTTTGGAGAGGAAAACTACAAGCACGATGTTAGTAAAGGCATTCCTCGTATAAGAGAGGCTTGGCACAAGGAAGATAAGAATTTTGAACAATTAGAAGGTTTTACTTCAGAATATACTCAACAACAAGAGCAAGATGAAGAGGTAAAACAAATTGCCTTCCCTATAAAATACTTGCCAAAACGTGCAAAAAAAGGCGAGGCTTTTACCCAAATGGCTTTGGCAAAAAAAGGTATAATAACTCCCGAGATGGAATACATAGCCATAAGAGAGAACTTGGGATACAAAGAAAACGAAACATATATTACTCCCGAATTTGTTAGACAAGAAGTGGCAGAGGGTCGTGCGGTTATTCCTTGCAATCCAAATCATCCTGAGGCTGAACCTATGATTATAGGAAGTAAATTCTTTGTAAAAATAAATACCAACATAGGCAACTCTGCACTTGGTTCTTCCATAGAAGAAGAGGTAGAGAAAAGTGTTTATTCTGCTCGTTTGGGAGGCGATACGCTGATGGACCTTTCCACCGGCAAACATATTCACCAAACAAGAGAATGGATTATAAGAAACTGTCCTGTGCCTATGGGAACTGTGCCTATGTATCAAGCATTGGAAAAAGTAAATGGCAATGCCAACGAATTGACCTGGGAAATGTATAGAGATACTCTTATAGAACAATGTGAGCAAGGAGTGGATTATTTTACCATACATGCCGGATTGACCAAAGATTTGTTGCCTTTTATCAAAAAACGTTTAACGGGCTGTGTTTCTCGTGGAGGAAGTATTATGGCAAAATGGATGGCAGACCACAATGAGGAAAACTTTCTTTATACCCATTGGGACGAAATTTGCGATGTGCTTGCTATGTATGATGTGGCAGTAAGTATAGGCGATGGTTTGCGTCCGGGTAGCATACACGATGCTAACGATGAGGCTCAACTTGGAGAATTAAAAGTAATGGGAGAATTATGCAAACGTGCTTGGGCAAAAAATGTGCAAGTGCTTATAGAAGGACCAGGACACGTACCTATGGACAAAATAAAAGAAAATATGGTTTTGCAAAAGGATTGGTGTAACAATGCTCCTTTTTATACTCTTGGACCTTTGACCACAGATATTGCTCCCGCTTACGACCATATAACCTCCGCCATAGGAGCGGCAATAATAGGTTGGTTAGGAACGGCTATGCTTTGCTATGTAACTCCAAAAGAACACCTTGGGTTGCCAAACAAAGATGATGTTAGAGAGGGTATCATTACCTATAAAATAGCGGCTCATGTTGCCGATTTGGCTAAGCATCACCCTATGGCAAACATAAGAGATAATGCTCTAAGTAAAGCAAGGTTTGAATTTCGTTGGATAGACCAATTTAACCTATCCTTAGACCCCGAAAAAGCAATGGAATATTATGGAGTAGAGAAAATAAAAAATACTCCTTACTGCACAATGTGTGGTCCTAATTTCTGTGCTATGCGTATTTCTCAGCAAATACAAACAGATTAACTTATAAAAAAAAGTTGCATCAAACTCGTAAGAGTTTGATGCAACAAAATCAAATATTAACAAATTTTCTATTTTATTTTCAATTTGCTCTTCATTGTAGATGAAAGGGCATTTTTATTTACTTGAAAATCTATAGTTTTGTATCTAACAAAGGCTTCGCTTGCATAGAAATAACCATCATATTTGCCAATAGC
>JAUNWC010000252.1 GCA_030540495.1 Bacteroidota bacterium | reverse complement strand
TGTCAAATTTGAGTTTTAATTGGCAATTAAAATATTTTCGGGTTTTTTGTTTTTTGGTAGGTTGAGATAGGTTAAAATAGGTTATAATAAGTTGGAGCCGTTGGCTCCTATAGGTTAGCATAGGTTACAAGCACAGCCTGTTTTATTAGGCTGAGCCGTTACGTTTTGTCATACGCTTATGCGTCTTATAGAACAGGCTGTGCCTGTAACTTATTCCAACCTATGCTAACCTATAAGGAGGCTTTAGCCTCCAACCTATAATAACCTATCCCAACCTACGAAAACAGGCTGAGCCTGTGTTTTATAAGACTTCTATTATTTTTGCTACTATTGGATGTCTTACAATATCTTTGTTGGTAAGTTCTACTATTGATATGCCTTCTATTTTTCTAAGTTTTTCTATTGTTGGCACAAGCCCAGAGGGTTGTTTGTTTGGCAGGTCGGTTTGTGTAGGGTCACCCGTTACTATAAATTTGGAATAATTGCCCATACGAGTAAGAAACATTTTTATTTGCCCCATAGTTGCGTTTTGAGCCTCGTCTAATATGGCAAAAGCGTTTTCAAGCGTCCTACCTCTCATATAAGCCAAAGGAGCGATTTCTATAATATGGTGTTCTATATAGTCGTTTAGTTTTCCCTCGCCAAGCATATCTCTAAGTGCATCATAGAGAGGTTGCAAATAAGGGTCAAGTTTTTCTTTCATATCTCCGGGCAAAAAGCCAAGATTTTCTCCTGCCTCCACTGCCGGACGAGTAAGTATAATTCTTTTTACTCTTTTCTCTCTTAGGTATTTAACAGCCAAAGCAACAGCGGTATAAGTTTTCCCACTGCCAGCAGGACCTATGGCAAAGAGCATATCGTTTTTTTCTATTTCATTTACTATTTTTTGTTGATTAAGGCTACGAGTTTTTATAGCCAAACCTTTGTTGCCATACAAAAGCACGTTGTTTTTATCTTGCAAATCTTCGTCTTTATAAGCAGACATAATAAGTTTTTCGTCCAAAATATGCTCTTTCCTATATATCTTACAAAGTCTTTCAAAGAATTTTTCAAAACTTTTTACTTCTTTCTCAGAACCGTGTATGCTTAGATTTTCTGCTCTTAGGGTTAGTGTTAGCATAGGGTAGAGTAAGGCAATAAATTTTAAGTTTTTTTCTCCTACTCCAAAAAATTCCGTTTGATTGATATGTTTTATATTAAAAGTTTTCTCTTCCACTTCTTTTGTTTTATTTAGATAATATTTTAAATTCTGTTCTTCTGTTTTGCTCTCTTCCTTCCGCTGTGTTGTTATTTGCTATTGGTTTAGATGTTCCATAGCCACGAGATATTATTCTTGTTTCTTCCACTCCTTTGCTTACCAACCATTGTTTTACACTCTTTGCTCTATTGTTTGACAATGTTAAGTTGTAGTCTTCTTTGCCCACGTTGTCAGTATGTCCGGATATTTCTATTTTTATGTTTGGATTTTTTTGCATTAGTTCAAGTATTGTTTCCAATTCGGCTGTGCTTTCTTCTTTGAGTTCAAAAGAATCTGTGGCAAAAAATATGTTTTTCAAAACAATGCTCTCGCCCTCTTTGATAGAATGCAAGGTTATGTTTTCTTGTTTGACAAAGGACGTATCGTTGTAATTTTTTAAGGAAAAGTTTTCTGAAAAGAAAAGATAACCTTCGCAAGTTACACTCAAAGCATAATCCTCCTCTATAGGCAAAGCCAAAAGAAAATTGTCGGTTACTTTGTCCGAATAGGTAGCGGCTACAATGCGATTGGTTGATAGGTTTTTTATTTCCAATAGGGCATGATTGCCTTTTTTCATATCGTCATAAATGATTTTGCCTTTTAGAGTTATTACCTTTGTTGGTTGTATTTCAGAATAGAGTTCAAAGGCATAAATATCCATATTGCCAAAATTTTTTTCCAAAGAATTGGATGCAAAAAAGCCAAGAGTTCCTTCGCTATTCACAAAAAAACAAGTTTCATCTGCCTCTGTGTTTATAGGGTAGCCAAGATTGATGGGAGAGGAGAATTTGCCGTTTTCTATCTTTGAAAAGAAAATATCTTGTCCTCCCATACCCGTGTGTCCATCAGAAGAGAAATAAAGAGTTGTATTAGAGGGGTGAATAAAAGGTGTCATCTCCATACCCGAAGTATTTACCTTTGCCCCCAAGTTTTTAGCCTTAGTCCAAGTGCCGTCTTTTTTTAGGTAAGAATAATAAATATCCCCTTGTCCAAAACCTCCCTCTCTATTAGAAACAAAAAAAAGAGTTCTACCATCTGAGGCTATTGAGGGTTGAGAGTCCCAAGCAGAAGAATTTACATTCTCGCCAAGGTTCTTCGGCTTAGACCAAGCATTGCCATTGCGTTCCGAAACATATATATCGCAAGAGCCAAAGCCGTCCTCAGCATTGCATTTTGCAAAATAAAGAAAACGACCATCGGGACTAATGCTTGCTGCGCCCTCGTTGGATTGGGTATTCAAGGGAGGTGGAAGTGGTTGTTTTTTGGAAACAGAAAAAAGATTTTTGCCCAAATATTCAAACTCAGAAAAATAAAAGTCCTCCTTATTATCTTTTCTTTCAGTAAAATACAATATATTGTCCATAGTCAAAGTGGGCAAATATTGATAAAGACTATCGTTAATATTTCCTCCAAGATTGATAGGAGAGAAAGGTACTGGATTTTCTAAGGAGTGCAGAATAAAATCTATATTCCTTATTTCTTTCTCACACTCTTGTTTTCTTAGTTTATATTTAGTTTTTTTCTGATTTTGAGCATAATAAGATAAGTATTCTTTGGCTTTTTGATATTCTTTCATTCGTTTTT
>JAUNWC010000251.1 GCA_030540495.1 Bacteroidota bacterium | reverse complement strand
TTAAGCGAGTTCCCACAAATCCACTCGCACCAATCAATGTTATTTTCATTGTTATATTTTTTTATTTAATTATTTGCGAATAAAGTCTGTCGTAACCATCAACCATAATGTTTAAAGTAAATTTCTCTTCGTAAGTCTTTCTTGCATTGTTTGAGAAAGACATATACTTTTCTTTAGAAGAGAAAATCTTGTTTATCGCCTGCTCAAAATTTTCCTCCTGATTATCTACCGCAAAGCCGTTCTCTCCGTCCAATATCTCCGTTACTCCGCCAACCTTAGAAGACACCACAGGTTTGCCAAACGACAAAGCCTCTATTATACTCATCGGCAAGCCTTCATAATTAGAACATAGAATAAATATATCGCTTGCCTTCAAAAGTTGATAGCCCATAGGTATCTGACCAAGCAAAAGAACGTTATCCGTTTTCAAATGGTCGTTGGAATTGCCTACCCACACAAAAGCATAGTCCTGCATACGTTTGGCAATGGCTAAGAAGAGACCTATTTTTTTTGGGGCATCGTCTCTTGCTATACTAATAATTACTTTCTTATACTTATCCTTCAAAGCAAAAAGTTGTTGCAAAAGTGTCTCATTCTGCTTGCTCGGTTTATCGTTTGAAGCGTCTTTTACCCCGTTATAAACGTATGTTACATTCTTTTTTATGCCTTCTTGTTTAAGGTTTATTTCATCATATCTGCTCACCCCGACAACATAACGACAAGAATTTTTAAGCATTCTTTCAATAAAAAGTAGTTTCCTGTTGGCTATACGCATAGAGTCAAAGCCATGAACGGTATAAATAGTTTTCTTTGTCGGAAAAACTAAACGACCGAACATACCCATCTTTGAAGAATGAAGATGGATAATGTCCGGTCGTAGTTTATGTTTCCAATAAATCAGTTTAAGAATTACAACAATATCTTTCGCTCCGATATTCTTTTGCAACTCCTTAACGACCAGCACATGTACTCTTTTGTCTAATGCTTTCCAAGCCTCACACGAAGAAGAGGAAAGCACATAAACCTCATTGTCCTCACATTGAAAATTTGCTAAATTAACTACTACTGATTGCGCCCCACCAACAGAAGATAAAGTGATGGCGTGAAGAATTTTTTTGCCTTTAACTTGCATGTTTTATTGTTCTTTTATGCAAGAGAAGGCAAAGAAGATAGTATTTAAGAAATAAGTTCTGAAATTATCTCGTCATACTTTTTCAGAACTATTTTCACATCAAAGCACCTAACGGCTTTGCGATAAGAATTTTCTGCCATCTCTTGCTTTTCTTTCTGAGGCAATTCTATAAAACGTATCATCGCCTCAGCAAGAGATTGTTTATCTTTTGGAATGACTATATATCCATTTACACCTTGCTCCACCGTTTCCCTGCAACCTGCAATATTGGTCGTTATCACAGGCCTTGCCATTGCACAAGCCTCCATAAGTGAGCGGTTCAGCCCCTCATGGTAAGACGAAACAACAACAACAACTCCATCCCTCCTAAGATAAGAGGGCACATCGTTGGTTACTCCAAGGTATTTTATCTTATTTGCTTTTACATCTTGTTCTACCACACTCTTTGGCACTCCCATAGGCGAAGTTTCGTCCAATGGTCCCAAGAGTTCAATATCTATATTCAGATATTTCTTTTTAACTATTTCGGCTGCATCAACATACTCCTGATAACCTTTATCATAAAGTACGCGTGCTACCATCAAAAAACGCGTCGTCTTAAACTCGTTCTTTGCGTAAGGATAGTGAGAAAGATTTACTCCTTCCCCCCCCCATACAGAATCATATTCTTCTCTAACACAAAGCCTTTGGCGACTAACAGGTCTCTGTTCTCGCTATTTAGGGTTATCACTCTGTTTGCCATTCTAAGCCCTATCTTATAAAGCAACCTACCTATCTTCTTACTTAAACCATTGCCCGTAAAGATATAACCCAAGCCTGCAACCATATCCACTCTTTTTATCTTTAAGAGCGTGGCTGCAAAGGTGCCGTAAATATTTGGCTTTATCGTATAATGAAAGACCAAATCCGGTTTTTCTTTCTTGTAAATCTTATACAGTTGTTTGAAATAAGCAAAGTCCTTCAAAGGATTATTGCCCGAAGGAAGCATATCTACTTCATAAACTTTGCACTCCGTAGGAATTTTATTTATTAAATCTTCCTCCCTTGTGCAAGCAGGATATATCAATACCACTTGATGTCCTTGTGCAATAAAATGCTCAATAACATCAATACGAAAATTGATAAGAGCCCTCAAGCCATTATCATTAAGTACTAATTTCATAAGAAAAAATGAATGAATAAATAAAATGAAAATCCTTGCCTTTAAGAAAAAGCAAAAAAAAGAAAACGATAATATGTAATCATAAAAGACGACTCTGAAGCCGTCCTATGTTTGTTTTTTTAAGAATTTTTAGTTTTTACAACACTAAGAATTATTTCTTATTCTTCGTCTCTATCTCTACAAGTTTTCCCTCTTTAAACGTATATCTCTTATTGTTTTCTAATTCGTAGCAATCAAAGTAAGCACCCTTTATTTGTTCATTAATTTTATATTATTTTTCTTAAATAGGTTGAGAGCGTTTTTTTACTCCCAACCTTATTTCGGGTATTAACTTTTTTCGTTGTTTTCCTACAAGTGTTGTACGTCTAAGTTGGTTTGTTTGAACAAAAACTCTACCTTCTTTCGCTCGCCGACATCCTATGTTTTGAAAAAATGTTTAATCATGAAATAAAAAGAACTCGTACCTGTATTCATTATCTCCAATAACTATCTTTATGAAATATACGATTGAAACATACAATAGTATGAATATAACCGCAAAGGTATTC
>JAUNWC010000250.1 GCA_030540495.1 Bacteroidota bacterium | reverse complement strand
ATTATAACCTCAAATAACCTATCAACCGGCTTTGCCTTTATAAAAGGAGTCTGGCCTCCAACCTACAAAAAAATAAAAAAACATTCAAAATAAATTGCTATGTTAAAAAAAAGGCTTATCTTTGCAAGAAATTATATGGAGAATTTAACGTACATATTGACAAAAGACTATAAAGAGGGAAATATTTTCTCCAAAATGTTTATTTTTTTTGAAACAAAGCGACTTTTATTTTTTTAAGGTCGCTATTTTTTTAATAATGAGGAAAGTATTAAGTATAACAAAATAAGAACTATAATTATGGTCAATCTGAAAAACAAAAATCTAATATCCATTACAGATTACACAAGAGAGGATTATTTGGCTGTATTGGATTTGGCTGAAAAATTTGAAAAAAATCCTAACCAGCCCGTATTATCTGACAAAGTAGTAGGCTCGTTGTTTTTTGAACCTTCTACTCGTACAAGACTTTCTTTTGAAACCGCTGCCCATAGGCTTGGAGCAAGGGTTATAGGCTTTTCCAACCCAACAGCAACATCGTTGCAAAAGGGAGAAAGTTTGCACGACACCATTATGATGGTTTCTTCATACGTTGATATTATAGTTATGCGTCATCACAAAGATGGAGCATCTCGTTGGGCAAGCGAAGTAAGTCCGGTGCCGGTTATCAATGCAGGAGACGGAGCCAATCAACATCCTACTCAGTGTATGCTTGATTTGTATTCTATTAGAAAAACACAAGGCACTTTGGAAAACCTTCAAATAGCAATGGTAGGCGACCTTAAATACGGCAGAACCGTTCATTCTTTGGTGCAAGCCATGAGCAACTTTAAGGCAGAGTTTCATTTTGTTTCGCCAGAAAGTTTGGCAATGCCTAAGAATGTAACCGATTATGCAACCAACGCCGGATTAAAATACCATGAGTATAGAGAATTGGAGGATGTTATTCCTTTTGCTGATATTATTTATATGACTCGTATTCAAAAGGAACGTTTCCCAGATGTTTTGGAATACGAAAAAGTGAAAAACTCTTATATCTTAGACGCTTCGCTTTTGCACGGTTGCAAGGACAATATGAAAATTCTTCACCCATTGCCAAGAGTTAATGAAATAGCCATGAATGTAGATAAAACCAAATATGCTTATTATTTCCAACAAGCAAAAAATGGTATGTTTGTGCGTCAGGCTTTGATTGCCTCTATATTAGGATATGCTGACCAGATAAAATAATTATAGGACTCCAAAAAAAGAAAGAAGAATATGACAACAAATAATAAAGAACTGATAGTAAAGAAGATAGAAAACGGTACTGTAATAGACCATATACCTGCGGATAAGGTGTTTTCTGTTGTGAGAATTTTGGGATTGGACAATGTTTGCGATGAGATTCTTATAGGCACTAATTTGGAAAGTAAGAAATATGGCAAAAAAGGTATCGTAAAAGCAACCAACAAGTTTTTTGCAAAAGAGGAAATAGACAAACTTTCCATTATTGCTCCAACGGCAACCCTTATAACCATAAAGAATTATGAGGTAACGGATAAAAGAAAAATGGAAATTCCTAATGAGATACAAAAAATAGTTAGGTGTATAAATCCTAATTGCATAACAAATGTTGAGGAAATGGACACAACATTTAGTGTGGTGGAGAAACATCCTCTTACTATCCAATGTCATTATTGCGAAAAAACAATGACAGATATAAAGATAAAAGAATAAATTTTATTTGTGAGTTACAGCGAGTTATTGTTGCTAATAACTCGCTGTAACTTATCAAACTTAAAACTATAAAAAAGTCGTATTTCAGAGAAATACGACTTTTTACTTACCAATTAAAATTATGAATAAAAAAAAACATTTTCTACTTTACTTTAATTTTTTGTCCTGCTCGTATATTAGTACCTTTTATTCCATTTAGTTTTTGAAGTTTTGCCACTGTTGTACCGTGTTGTTTGGCTATTTTGCCTAAGGTCTCACCTTTTTTTACTGTATGGGTGGCAACTGCAACACTATTACGAGAGGTTTTTGATTTGTTACTCTTAGAAGATTTGGCTAACTGACGAGAAGAAGATTTGGTATAAACAGGACGGAAATCTGAGCGAGTTATATGGAAAACTTCTTCTTCACACTTCAAAGTATAGTTCTCAAAATCTATAAAATGCTCTGGATTCATAGCCGCTCCCAAATAACGTATCTCCAAATGTAAGTGAGGACCAGAACTTCTACCCGTAGAACCTACCAAACCCAATATATCTCCTGCTTTTACTCTTTGGTTTTCCTTTGCTGAAATCTTGGACATATGTCCATAATAGGTCTCCAAACCATTGTCGTGTCTAACAACAACAAGGTTACCATAGGCTCCACACCTTTTTGCATAACGAACAGTTCCGTCAAACATACATTTGATAGGAGAACCTGTTGGCAAACCTATATCGGTACCATAATGAAAACGATTTCTTCTTGGACCAAAATGAGAGGTAAGTTTGCCTTCCACCGGGCAAGTAAAATATTTTTGTTGCTTTTCATTGGTAAGTCTAATAGGAATGGAACCCGTTAGTTTGGAATAATCAAATTTGTTAAGATAATGTACTACATGGTTATCAAAAGAAGCATAAAGTATATCCTCCTCACTCTCCACAGAAGCGTCCTCTCCATAAGTACCAAACTCTATTAAAGAATTCTTATATTGATTAGTATCGTTAAATATTCCTAAAGTGTATTCTGAACTTTCTTTTTCTACATTAGTACGATTTTTCATCATACCTCTTTCGTGTATTTGTGCAAAACCTAAGGCAGGCAAACATAAAACTACCGCTACAAAAAACCTATTCTTCTTTATTCTCATCCTAAA
>JAUNWC010000249.1 GCA_030540495.1 Bacteroidota bacterium | reverse complement strand
TTAATAATACTTGTGGTAACTAAGGCACATCAATGTTTTCTAAGAACGGGCTATGGAATGGAAGGTTGTCTAACAGATGCTTTGACAACAAGCATTTTCAACAAAGAAATGAAACCTTTTTTCAAAGAAAACAACTGGGATGAAGGAATATTATCGGGCTTGGATGCTTGTTTAGAAGTAATATATAAGGATTATAACGACAACGGAGGTTTTCTCTCCAAAAAAGAAGAAAAAAACTTTTGGAAAGAACTTTTCAATAGTCCTTACTTCTATGCATATCTTATTTTGGGAGTATTGGTTTTGTTGTTTGTTTTTGTTAGAATTTCTTCTCAGGTAAAGAAAATAAACGACATTACTCGTGCAGAGGCTTATGAAAATCTAAAAAAAGATTCTAAAAAATGGGATACTATTTTTATTTTTTGTGGAATATGGCTCTTGCCTCTTTTCTATGTTTATAGGAAAAAGATTTTAAGAAAAATAAGATACAAAAAAGTAAAATGTTCTTGCGGAGAGAAAATGAATTTGCTTTCAGAAAAACAAGAGGATGACTATCTTTCGGATACTGAGCAATTTGAAGAAACACTAAAAAGCCGAGACTATGATGTATGGCTTTGCAACAAATGTGGCAAAGTCCGAGTCTATCCTTACGAAATAAACAACTCTTATACTACTTGTTCTACTTGCTCGGCAAAGGCTTTGAAAAGAATAGCCACAGCCACAATAGTAGAGCCTACTTACACAAGAAGTGGAGTGCAGAGAATAACATACGTTTGCAAACATTGTAAGCACCAATACTCCAAAGATTTAAGAATACCTAAACTAACCAAACCCACCCCTATTGTTTTTGCGGGTAGTGGTGGCAGTAGTGGTTCAAGTGGAGGTTTTTCTGGTGGAGGTTTTTCAGGCGGTATGTCTGGCGGAGGCGGAGGTGGAGGCTCTTGGTAGCAAAAAATATTTAGATAGATTTTTTTAACTTAAATAAATAAACGACTATGAATACAAACAAAAAGTACATTAAAATGGGCGGCTTAGCCTTGGTTGTAATAATTGTTTTTGGTTGGACGATGTCCTCCTATAATGGTTTTGTGGGCAAGGATGAGCAATGCAAATCTCAATGGTCTAAGGTACAAGTTCAGTATCAAAGACGTATGGATTTGATACCTAATCTTGTAAGCACAGTAAAAGGATATGCTACTCATGAGTCTTCTACTTTGGAAAAAGTTATTGCAGCAAGAAACAAAGCCCTAAATACTCCTTCAAACGAGGCTTCAAGTGCGCAATACGAAAAGGCACAAAGCACTCTTACCTCTGCAATAAGAGATATAAATGTGGTAGTAGAAAGATACCCAGAGTTAAAGGCAAATGAAAATTTTCTTGCACTTCAATCGCAATTGGAGGGAACAGAAAACCGCATAGCCGTAGAACGCAAACGTTATGCTGAGTTGGTGCAAGAATATAATAGAAGCGTAAGAGTTTTTCCTAAATCCATAATAGCAAGCATCTTTTCTTTTAATCAAAAAGAATACTATCAAGCAGAGGCTTCAGCAGAGCAGTCTCCTAAGGTAGCATTTTAACAAAAAAAATAAAACACTTGTTTTATAGATAGTTAATAAAGTTATGGAAGTTGCTAAATTTAAGGACAATGGCAAATTAAAGTTGCTTATTATTGTAGGCACTCGCCCAGAAATCATAAGATTATCGGCAGTTATCAATAAGTGTAGAAAATACTTTGATGTGCTTTTGGCTCATACGGGGCAAAATTATGATTACAACCTTAATGGTATATTCTTCAAGGATTTGAAACTCTCTGAGCCAGAAATTTATATGAATGCTGTTGGCAAGGATTTGGGAGAGACGATAGGTAATATTATATCCTATAGTTTTTCTTTTATGCAAGCAACTTGCCCCGATGCTTTGCTTATTTTGGGCGATACTAATTCGTGTTTAAGTGCCATATCGGCAAAGCGTCTGCATATTCCTATTTTTCATATGGAGGCAGGTAATCGTTGCAAGGATGAAAGACTCCCGGAGGAAACCAACAGAAGAATAGTGGATATAATTTCGGATGTAAATTTGGCTTATTCTGAGCAGGCTTTGAAATACTTACACGAGTGTGGTTTGCCAAAGGAACGTTGTTTTGTTACAGGCTCACCTATGGCAGAGGTTTTGCGTAACAATATGCAAGGGATACTTTCCTCTAATATATTGCAACAACTTGGTTTAATCAAAGGAAAATACATACTTTTGTCGGCTCATAGAGAGGAAAACATAGATAGCGACAAAAATTTTTTCTCCCTATTTTCTGCCATTAATTCTTTGGCAAAAAAATACGATATGCCTATACTTTACTCTTGCCATCCAAGAAGCAAAAAACGTTTGGAGGAGAAAAAATTTCTTTTAGACAAAAGGGTAATAATGCATGAGCCACTCGGTTTTTTGGATTATAATAATTTGCAAATGAATGCTTTGGTTGTGGTTTCTGATAGTGGAACTTTACCTGAGGAGACGGCTTTCTATACCTCTATAAACAAAAGTTTTGCCGCTGTATGCATACGCACAAGCACGGAAAGACCTGAGGCTATGGAAAAAGCCACCTTTGTACTTGCGGGAGTGGAGGAAAAATCATTGCTACAAGCCGTAGAAATAGCCATAGAAATGAATAACAACCAAGATTTTGGACAAGAAGTTGCTTGTTACAAAGAAGATGTTTCTTCCAAGGTTGTCAAAATAATACAATCCTATACCAATGTAGTAAATACTATGGTATGGCGAAAATAGTGTTTTATAGTTGGTTATAGGTTGGTATAGGTTGGAGGCACAGCCTCCTTATCGGTTATCATAGGTTGGGATAGGTTGG
>JAUNWC010000248.1:1000-2868 GCA_030540495.1 Bacteroidota bacterium | reverse complement strand
CCTCTCTTAGACTTAGAAGTAGTAACTATATAAACCCCTAAAAAAATAAGCAAAGCGGCAAATATTTTATAAATAGTCAAAGTTTCCATAAGAAGTATAACAGAAAGCAACGTTGTTACTACAGGTTGAACATAGTTATACATTGACAAAGTTGTAGGACGCAAACGAGCCTGTGCCATAGGAATAAAATTATAGTTAAGAAAAGTAGCCAAACAAACAACATATGCTATTTCTAAACAAGTTTTTGTGGTGAGAATGGAATAGTCAAACGTTGTTACCTTGTTCCAAGTTATAGGCAAAATAACTATGGCAGAGGTAAGGAACATCCATTTCATTACATTGATAGGATGATTTCTTTTGACCACATTGCTAAATAATGTAAGATACAAAGCGTATGCTACACAACTTATAAGACAAAAAACTATTCCCAAGATATTGTTTTTAGGCAAAAGAGCAGTGTTTTGAGTTTTGGCAAAAATCAAAATCAAGGCTCCAGTCAAACCACACAAAACTCCTACAACTTTTTTAAAAGATAGTGGCTCTTTGAGAAAAATAGCCGACATTATCATAGTAAAAATAGGTGTCATACTTATTATTATGGAAGCGTTAGTAGGAGAAGTATAACTAAGCCCAAGAATAAACAAAAACAAATTGAATACTATGCCAAACAAAGAAGCAAGGCAAATAATAGGGATGTCTTTCTTTTCTGTTTTGGGAGTGCGGAAAATCCAAGAGGCAACCCAAAACAACAAAGCACAACCAACAAATCTCAAAGTAGAAAGAATATGAGGTCCTACAACGTTCAATGTATCTTTGGCCAATGGAGTATTTATTCCAAAAATAACATTTGTCAAAAGTATCAATATATGTCCTTTTGCCCTTTCAGTCATAATTATTTTTTCTTTCTTATAAAAATATCTTTTAATGAATTATAATCTCGTTTATATATTAGTTTCGCACCTTGTGTGTATGGAGAAATGTTATATTTGGTGAAATCGTTAGCATTTGAACGATTAAAAAATTCTATCTGAAAATTGTCTGTATATCTGTATTTGGCTGACGCATCTCCTATTATATTGGAGGTTTCAGAAGTTTTGGTGGTAGTACCATCTCCTCCTAAAGAGGCATTTACAGATAATTCCCACTTGCCAAAACTTTTGCTTGCGCCAAAGTCCATTTGTCCCCCATAAATATCATCTCCACTTGTATAATTAACTTCCACATTTACAAATCTAACCATATTGGACAACATACCGCTGAGTTGAGAAAAAGCCATTCCCATAACCGAAGAAGTTACCCCTGATTGCAAAACATTGTTTTGATAACCACCTTGAGACAAATAAAACTGATTGGTTAGTAGTATGGAGGCTGTTTGCTCTATCATTACTTTTTCGTCAGAGCGGTCTATATTCATAAAAACTTGTTCTCTTGTCTGTTCATCCACATTTGGCAATTGTATATCAAACGAAGGCTGAGGATTGGTCATTTGTCCCGTTATATGTATTATACTTTCCACTCCGACAGGTTTGGAATAATATTCTCCTAACAAAGAAGCAAGAGAAGTATTAGTTTTGTATATAGCAGTAACATCCAATGTTCCTCCCGCAGGCTCGCCATTCCATGTCAGTGTTCCACCTTTTTCCAAATCAAAGGTTTTTTCCATAATATCGGCAACATTGAATTTAAATTTTCCATTGTCTATTGCGACCGTTCCTACCATAGAAAAACGCCCATTGCTATTCACCTCTATTTTTATATCTCCATTACCCGCTGCTGTTAAATCTCCTTTTACCTGAGAAAAATCTATTGGTAAAAAAAGTTTTGCATTAGGGTTAACATTTAGGTCTAAGGAAATATTATAAGCCAAA
>JAUNWC010000248.1:0-990 GCA_030540495.1 Bacteroidota bacterium | reverse complement strand
TTATTGTTTTTTGAATTTGATTGCTATCCATTTGAGAATAGAAAACTATGAAATTATTTTCCTCCATAGAGGCTTTGTTGGACACAGGTACAGTAAGCGAAGTTCCCGGCTCAGTTTTTGCCGTTCCGCTAATATCTATCATAGTGGAGTCGCCTTTTATAAATACTACTGCCGAAGCGTATGCTGTACCATAATACATTTGTTCGCTTTCTTCCTTGGTATCCAATATTTTTATTTTATCTGCCACTACCTTCAAATCCATATCAAAGGTAGAGAAATCATTGTGAGCCACATTGCCATTGATTGTTATTTTGTTGTTCTGAACATCTCTAAGAATAAAATTCTCAAAACTTAATTTATTTCTATCCACCTCAATATCATCAGTAAAATAATATTTAGTCCCCAGCATATTAATACGCATAGCAGCGTTTTCTGTATGAATCTTACCCTCTATTTCCGGAGAAGAAAACCTGCCTCTTACCTTTAAGTCCTTGCAAGACACACCTCCCTCTAAATCAGAAGCAAAAGAAGAAACAAAACTTTCTATTATTCCTAAATCAAACTGCTCCATACTAATATCAAGATTCATTTGCTCTTGCTCTCCCTGTGGTGTTATGGTGCCTATTATTTGCAAAGGTAAATATTCCTTTCCCTCCATATTATACAACAACTTGATATTTGTATTAAAAACATCAGGAGAAAAGGTATTACCAACGTTTAACCACGCATTACCAACAGGGGCTTCATTGATGGTCAAATCATCTATTTTTAAATTGGATGTAAATGTAAGCCCGTTTGTTATATTTCTTAATATTATATCATTGTTTATAATTCCTTGTAAATTTATATTCTTTTCTTCCAAAAAGAGATTTGCCAAAGAAATATCCACATTATCAAAACTACAAGTCAAGGCCCCTTTATCCGCCACCAATCCATCAAGAATTATTCTACCCTCCTCTATTATAATACCTAAGTTCATTAACGAAATAG
>JAUNWC010000247.1 GCA_030540495.1 Bacteroidota bacterium | reverse complement strand
TACTTTTCGGAGAGTTTTCTTCTTTGTTTAGGAACTTCTATTTTCCTTATTCCGTTAAGATATTCTGCCGTAAGACCTAACTTTCTTTGTTTTGTATTTTTCTTTTCTTTGCCTTCTTTTAAAAACTCTGACGGTTTGCCCTCTGCTATCACTCTTCCGCCATTTACTCCTGCATCCTCTCCTATGTCTATTATCCAGTCCGAAGCCAACATCATCTCCTTGTCGTGTTCCACTACTATAACCGAATTTCCCTTATCTCTTAGTTGTTTCAAAGAGTTTATTAGTTTTATATTGTCAGATTGGTGCAAACCTATGCTTGGCTCGTCCAAAATATATAACACATTCACCAATTCACTCCCTATTTGTGTGGCAAGCCTTATCCTTTGAGCCTCTCCTCCCGATAGAGAAGCCGTTTTTTGATTCAAATGCAAATACCCCAACCCCACATCAATCAAAAAATTTATCTTAGTATCTATTTCTCTGATAATTTCTTTGCCTATTTTCAATTGCTTTTCTGTCAATTTGCTTGGCAAATCTTTTATCCAAACTTCCAACTCCCTCAAATCCATATTCACCAAATCGGCTATATTCTTGTCCAATATTCTATAAGCAAGGCTTTCTTTTCTCAGTCTTTTGCCTTCGCATTCTGGACACACCTTCTGAGTTACAAAACTATTTGCCCACTTAATGATAGAAGCAGGTGCAGTAGAATTTATTTGTTTTTTTATAATATTAACTATTCCTGCAAAATTATCATTATCAATAAAATGAAGATAGTTTAGCCAAAACTCCTCCTCAACCTCCATTAATTCCTCGTTTGTTTTTCTTTCTGTGCCATAAAGTATTTCGTTCAAACATTCCTCCGGCATATCCTTTATCTTTGTTGTAAGGGATACATTATATTTTTTGCAAATGCTTGCTATTTTCTTATAAAAGAAAGAATCTTTATCGCTCATATTTATTGCAACTATACCACCCTTGCTAATAGAAATATCTTTGTTTGGGATAAGTTTGTCTATATCTACCTCTGTTATTTCACCCAATCCGTTACATTTTGGGCAGGCTCCATAGGGTGAATTAAAGGAAAAACTATTTGGTTCAGCATCTGGGTAGGATATTCCTGTAGTGGGGCACATTAAGTTTTTGGAATAGTATTTTGCCTCTTTGCATTCTTCGTCCAAAATCATAATATTGTTGTTGGCAACCTTAAAGGCAGTGGCTACAGAGCGTTTTAGTCTCTGAAAACTTCCTTCCTCTATTTCCAAACTATCTATTACTACTTCTATATCATGTATTTTATACCTATCAAGTTTCATCCCTATGCTTATACTTCTTATCTCTCCATCCACTCTCACCTTTGCATAACCCTTGGAAGCCACTTGCTGAAACAACTCTCTATAATGCCCCTTCCTACCCTTTACCATAGGAGCAAGAATGTTTATTTTTTTGTTTGAGAATTTCTGTTTTATCAATTCTATTATTTGCTCTTCGGTATATTTTACCATTTTTTCTCCCGTATTTACGGAATAAGCCTCAGCCACTCTTGCGTATAATAGTCTTAAAAGGTCGTATATCTCTGTTACAGTACCTACTGTGGAGCGAGGATTCTTATTAGTAGATTTCTGTTCTATGGCTATTACGGGAGAAAGCCCTGTTATCTTATCCACCTGAGGTCTTTCCATACTGCCTAAATAGTTTCTAATGTAAGCAGAAAAGGTTTCTAAGTATCTTCTTTGACCTTCGGCATATATGGTATCAAAAGCCAAAGAACTCTTTCCACTACCACTTTTTCCAGTAATGGTTACCAAAGAATTTCTGGGTATTTTTAGATTTATGTCTTTTAGATTATGTGCCTTAGCACCATATATTTCAATATACTCTTTTGTCATTTATCAGGTTGAAAATTTTTCTACCAAATATAACGTTTCTTTCTTCCTTGTTATTGTTTTTTTTCGTTTATAACCTTTCTATATAATCAAAGGGTTTGTCTAATTTTTCTATTAAGTGTTTATAAGAATAGGAATTTGAAGTAGGTATTCTAAAAGTATAGATTTTCTTTTCTTTGTTAAGGAGTTTGGTGCCTCTTAACTCAGGGTTTGCCATTTTGAAGTACTTGTAAGCCACATGGTTTTGACGACAAAAAGCATAAAGGTCGTTTATTGTGCTATCCACCGTTATATTTGTGTATTCCAATGGCTGATAAGCATCTTGTCCTCTAAGATAAAATCCGTATTGCTTAGGGTTTTGCATCAAAATCTTGTAAGCCAAAATTCTATAAACATAGCGTGCTGTTTCGTTATTCAAAGCCAAATCCCAATAAGAATTCATATTTTGTTTGTTTATTTGATTTCTTAGCCCGTTTTCTCCACAATTATATGCAGCACAAGCCAAAGACCAAGTGCCAAACGAGTTTTGGAACTTTTTAGATACTTGGCGGCTGCTTTTGTTGCTTTTTCCAAATGGTATCTTTCGTCATAGTCTTCCTTTATTACAAGTCCGTATTGCCTACCGGTTGAGGCTATAAACTGCCAAAAACCTTCAGCCTTTGCGGGAGAAACCACATTGCTCAAAGAACTTTCTGCAACACAAAGATATTTGAGGTCTTCGGGTGCAGAGGCTTCTTTAAGATATTTTTCTATTTCTGGAAAATATTGCCAAGCACGTTTAAGAATAAGAAACGTGGTAGAATGTTGATACATCAAGGATGTTAATTCTCTGTCTAAGGCTTGACGTACAAAAGTATTGTTCAATGGAACTTCCTCTCCGCAAAGAGTAAGTTTTTCGGGCAGAGGAGCCGAGAAATTATGAAGATTCTCTATTATGCTTTGTCTATAAAAATCTTCTTTGTAGCTCTCAATCATTAGTGGGGTGTGATGTC
>JAUNWC010000246.1 GCA_030540495.1 Bacteroidota bacterium | reverse complement strand
CAGCATAGTTAATAGGTTAGCATAAGTTAAGATGAATTACAATGGGTTGAGATAGGAAGACAAAGCCCTCAACCTATTATAACTTATTACAACTTATCTTAACCTATTATAACCTACAAGAACACAAGAAGGAGGCAGTGCCTCCTTCTTGTACTAAAACCTATCCCAACCAATGATAACCTATTTCTTGTTTTGGGCTATAATATCTTCTAATTTGCTGTCTATACGCATCTTGTAGAAAGAACGCCAAACAAACACTATAGCAATTATTACAAAGACAAGTCCAAAGTAAGGAGCGGCTTTGCGGAAACTTTCGCTTATAGCCATCTCCATAGCCAAAAGTCCAAACAAAGTTGTAAATTTAATAATAGGGTTAAGGGAAACCGAGGAAGTATCTTTGAAAGGGTCGCCAACAGTATCGCCTACCACAGAGGCATCGTGTATATCCGTACCCTTAAGAGCCAAATCTACCTCTACAACTTTTTTAGCATTGTCCCAACTACCTCCTGCATTTGCCATAAACACGGCTTGGAACAAACCAAACAAAGCAATAGAAATCAGATAAGAAACAAACAAACTTACGGCTTCCTTCCCTCCAATACCCTCTGGAGAAGACAAACAAGCAAAACCTAAGGCAAAGAAGAATATAGCAATAAATATATTGAACATTCCCTTTTGAGCATACTGAGTACATATTTTTACCACCTCAACACTGCTTTTTGTATCCGCTTTCTTTGGTGCATTAGTATCAAGTTTAATATGATTTTTTATGTATTCCACTGCACGATTGGCTCCAACGGTAACCGCTTGCGTACTTGCTCCTGTAAACCAATAAATCACTGCTCCTCCAAGTATAAATCCAAGTATGGTGTAAGGGTTAAGTATATTTAGAACCGTAGCAGGGTCTATGCCCAAAACATTTTTTATAACAAGTATTATGGAGAAAATCATAGTAGTTGCTCCAACAACAGCCGTACCTATAAGCACCGGTTTTGCTGTTGCCTTAAAGGTATTGCCCGCTCCATCGTTCTGCTCCAAATAATATTTGCTTTTCTCTTTGTCGGGTTTGAAACCAAATTCTTTTTCTACCTGCTCGTCCACGTTAGGAATTTCTTCAAACAAAGAAAGTTCATAAACACTTTGAGCATTGTCAGTTACTGGTCCGTATGAATCTACCGCTATGGTTACCGGCCCCATACCCAACATACCAAAAGCCACCAAACCAAAGGCAAAGATAGAAGGATAAATCATTATTCCCTCAAAACTGCCACTAAACATATAAGCAAAGAACATCAAAAGAACAAAAACTATTCCCGTCCAAAAGGCTGAAAAATTACCCGTTACAAAACCAGAAAGAATGTTCAAAGAGGCTCCTCCTTGGTGTGAAGATTTGACAACTTCCAAAACATGAGAAGATTTTGGTGAGGTGAATACTTTGGTAATCTCTGGGATAAGCGCTGCTCCAAGCGTTCCACAAGAAATAATCAAAGACAATTGCCACCAAAGATTAGGATATTGAATGCCATTGTATTCTATGTTACCAAGTTGAAAATAAGAAACAAAAAAAGTTACCGCAATACTCAAAATAGAGGCAATCCAAATCAAAGAAGTCAAAGGTTTTTCAAAATCAAGGTCTTCGCTCTTAGAATACTTTGCCTTTGATATTACATTGTTGATATAATAAGCCAATACGGAAGTAATAACCATAAGTATTCTCATGGAAAATATCCATACAAGCAATTTGGTTTGCAACATGGTATCAGGCACAGCCAAAAGTATAAACGATACCAAAGCCACTCCTGTTACTCCGTATGTTTCAAAACCATCGGCTGTAGGACCAACAGAGTCGCCTGCATTATCTCCCGTACAATCGGCAATAACTCCGGGATTTCTTGGGTCGTCTTCGCCTATTTTAAAGACAACTTTCATAAGGTCGGAGCCTATGTCGGCTATTTTGGTAAATATACCCCCGGCTATTCTCAATGCACTCGCTCCCAAACTTTCTCCTATCGCAAAACCTATAAAACAACTACCTGCCAAATCTCCCGGAACCAAAAGCAAAATAACTAACATCAAAAATAACTCCACACATACTAACATAACTCCTATGCTCATGCCTGCATTCAAAGGAATACTAAAAAGTTTAAGAGGCTGTTTTCTCAAAGAGGCAAAAGCCATACGAGCATTTGCCAAAGTGTTCATACGTATGCCATAGGCAGCCACACCATACGAGCCCAACATACCTATGACGGTGGAAAGCAATATCATCAACACTCCACCAACACCTGCCGATTGCTCTGTCATAAAACCAAAATAACAAGCAACCACTATACCTATAAAGACAAATAAAACAGCAAGAAATCTTCCTTGTTGTTTTAGATAAGTGGAGCAGGTTTTGAAAATAACTTCCCCTATTTCAAGCATACTTTTGTGTACAGGAAGCCTCTTTACTTTCATAAATTGATACATTCCAAACAAAAAGCCGAGAATAGTGATTAAAAAACCCCAATGCAAGAAACTCCAATTATGAACTTGCTCGGGGATAATCAAGTCTGCCTCGCTACCAAAGGACAGCGTGGCGACACATAGCATAAGTGCTAAAATAAACAGTTTTTTCATATAAATTAAGTTTTTATTTTTTTTTCAATAAAATGTTTCCTTATAACGTTAGCAAAGTTATAGATATTTCTTTAATAGCACAAATTTTGTTAAAAAAATTTAGTTAAAATCTTATAAGACAAATTATAAAAATGTTCTTTATTATTGAAAATCAAAGAATTATTTATATTTTCTTATTCTTTCTTTTTTTTCGTGGGTTGGGATAGGTTATTATAGGTTGTTATAGGTTAGCATAGGTTACAGGCACAGCCTGTTCTATAGGACGCATAAGCGTATAACAAAAAGTAAC
>JAUNWC010000005.1 GCA_030540495.1 Bacteroidota bacterium | reverse complement strand
AAGAAAGCAAAATGCTATCCGTACCCACTTTCATAGTGGAGTTAGAGTGGTTGAGGGCAAATTGTTTGCAATAGAAGTCCATTTTTCAGAAGTAATAAAAAAGGTATTATAGCCAATAAAAAACTACAATACCATGTTTTAATTTTGCTTTTACAATGTTTATTCTATGACTTTATTAAAATTACCCTTTAAATCAAATTGAAGATTAAGAGTTTCTCCTTTTTTGGCTATAACAACAAGATAAGATTTCTTGTTTCTTACATCCGTTATGTAAGCCTCTTTAATCTTATATTCCGGATACTCTGTTGCTACAAAATCCGTTATATTAGAAGGAAGCCAATCCAATTGAATGATATATCTCATCTCGGTGGAGGTTAGGGTAAATTTCATTATACAATCGTTGTCTTCGGTTTTAAAATTGGCAAAATATATTGTAGAATCAGCCATTTGCCATTTTACCTCCTTGACCTCTGCATAACGTTTATGAAAATCCTTTACATATCTTTCGGGAACGTCTCTCTCATCCACAGATTTATAAGCAGACTTTTTCGTACCAGAACACCCCATAAGGACAAGTCCAACCAAAAAGAATAATATATATTTTTTCATCTCTTATTTGATATTTTTAGATTTAACAACCGCAAAGTAACAACTTTTTTTTTACCTAAGCAAATTAGATTGAAAATAATTTGCAATAAAAAATCATTATAGACAAATAACAAGAAAATTAATTCTCAGAATTGTATTTATCTGCAATAGATTTTGCAATATTTTCAAACTCGGCTTGAGAAAGAGAAAGTTTTTCGTTGGCAAAATTCAAATCTCCTTCTTTGTGCATAGGAACTAAGTGTATATGAGCATGTCTTACTTCCAAACCTATGACTGCCATACCAACTTTTTCGCAAGGGAAAGCAAGTTTTATGGCTTTGGCTATTTTTTTTGCAAAACAAATATATTCCTGTAAATCTTCGTCCTGTATATCAAAGAAATAATCCTCTTCCTTCTTAGGAACTACCAATGTATGTCCTTTTTGCAAAGGAGCAATATCAAGAAAAGCGTAAAACTTATCATTTTCTGCCACCTTATAAGAAGGTATTTCTCCATTTATGATTTTTGTAAATATGGATGTCATTATCTTGAAATTTTAGTTATTTTTAACTTCATTTTACCTGCTGGAACTTCTATTTCTGCAACATCTCCAACACTTTTACCCAACAATCCCTTTGCTATTGGAGAAGTTATGGAAATCTTGCCTTGTTTTAGATTAGCCTCGTTTTCAGGTACTATTTCATAGGTCATTTTCTTTTTAATTGCAAGGTTTTCAAATTCCACCTTTGAAAGCAAAAGCACCTTAGAAGTATCTATTTTGCTTTCGTCTAATAGACGGGCATTGGCTATGGTTTCTTGCAATTTTACTATTCTTGCCTCCAAATGACTCTGAGCCTCCTTTGCAGCATCGTATTCTGCATTTTCGGACAAATCTCCTTTATCCCTTGCCTCTGCTATAGCATTAGACACTGCAGGACGCTCCACCGCTATCATATGACGCAATTCGTCTTTTAGTTTTTGCAAACCTTCTTGTGAATAATATTTTATATCTGCCATATTATTTTTTTATTAAATAAAAGAATAGAAGACTTTGTTATCAGTCTTCTATCCTTTTTTATAAAGAATTATTAACTTAATCTATCTTTCCTATAGAGCCAAACTCAAACCCACTGTGTGTATTCCACCTAATATTGCCGTTACTCTATAAGCATAGTCTATAGAAACGTATGTTCCTTTCTTATCTCCTTTTGGCTTAGAAAGAGGTGCATTTATAGAGGCACCGCATGAGAAACCAGAAGAAAAGTTGTTTCTATTACCATCAGAAGAATAAATATCGTCTCCCCTACCCTTTTGGTAAGTATAACCTCCTCTAACCATCAAAAGATTGTTGTAAGAAAATTCACCAGCAAGAGTATAAAGGTCATCTGTAAAAGCCATAGATTCGTAATTAGCCGCTACAGTAAAACGATAAGTCTTCTCTGAGAATAAGAAATCATAAGAACCACCTATGTTCAAACTTGAAGGCAAGTCCCAAGAAAGAGAACGTTGTTGCAAACTCTGTTGATGGTCAGAATCTACGTAGGTAGCATTGATAACAAGACCATCACCCGAGAAAGACATAGAAGGACCCCAGTTCTTTAATGAGATACCAAATTTTATTTCATAGTCTCTACCCGTAACATATTGGATACCTGCATCTATTGCTATACCAGTAGCCGTAACATTGTCTATACCCTCATTTACTATTTTTAGGGTCGCTCCCGCATAGATAGAGGTAGAAAATGCTTTTGCATAAGATACTCCCAAGTTTAGCAATGAAGGTTTGTATGTTCCATTGTTGCCAACGTCAGGAGAACCAACTGTGGTTTTTTCTATAGTTCCAAAAGACATGGAATTAACCGTAAGACCTAACACACCGTATGCACCCATACTTTGAGCAAGACCAAAAGAAACCAAACCTATATCAGAATTGTCTAACCAATGAGTATAGTTAAAAGAAACTTCTGTTCCTGTTGTATGTCCCAAACCTGCAACGTTGGAGAAAAGAGCATCCAAACCACTACCGTTAGCAGTATTGACACTTCCCCAACCTGCACTCCTGGCCCAAGGATTTATCAACAACTCACCTGCTCCGGCAGTTCCTCTTCTATCGTCATTTCCGGCTAAAACCATTTGAGGTATTAGCAAAGAGGCAAAGACGACCATAATAATTATTTTATGTATTCTATTCATAACTTCTTTCATTTTATAAGTTTTAAACACTGTTGTTGATTAAATTATTATTGGAAAGAGTTTAGGTCAACAGGACGCAAAGCTCCAAACCATTTAACAAGAGTTTCACCTATACCATCCGCTTTTACGTGTATCAAGTATATACCTCCGGAAATTTGCAAACCTCTTTCGTTCTTCAAATCCCATTCTATGTAAGTCTGAGCAGAACCACTACCCGGAGTTATAGACTTAGAAGGACCTCTAAGTTTTCTAACCACTGTTCCATCCACAGAATAAATGGTTATATAACACTCAGGTGGCAAATTGGTTATTTTTACCGTATTATTTACTTGGTCACCCTCGTACAAAGAACTTGCATAATAAGGGTTAGGAACAACCGTTATTGCGTCCAAAACACTTGAAGCATCAGTATAACCTACATTGGTAGCAGGTATCATATCAGAGGCTATTCCAAAACGATATAATGGGAAGTTATCATTTATTGGAGATACAGAATTGTTATATCCTGATTGAGTCCAATTCATAGAATAAGGTTTTCTAACTCTAATCTGAACAGTAGCATCAGTAGGAATCAAATCCGGTACTCTTTGAGAATAAGGTACTATGTTAGGGTCTGCATTACCATAAGCAAATACTCCACTTGCAGCAGGTGTTCCTACCCACATAATAGAAGAGAATAATTTCTCTACTTGTACAAAGTGATATATACTTTCGTTAGAAGAAATATCATCGCAATCATCCAAATGTCTCAAATAAGCCTTAGCAGTTACTCCACCATCATAAGCAGGGAAACTAAACAACTCTAACTGAGCCGAAGAAGTTGCACTATTAGCATTAACAGTATAATGCGTTCCTGTACCTATTACATATACGAAATGCATACCACCATAAGAACCAGATGCAGGTGGGTTCCATATCATATCTCTACCATTAAGTTGTCCCAAAGAAGAATTTTCACCAAAAATCATATTCAATCTTTCGCCGGTTTCTAAATTGATAGCATAACCAGGGAACCAACTCATACCAGAATCTGCAGGATTGTAAGTACCATCTTTCTCCCAAGAGCGTTCTCTACGTAATTGGAATTTTTTAGCACCACCTTGTGTCAAAGTAGTATCTGTTCCCATCTCTATAACAGGACATCTTGTCCATTTAGACTTATCGGAAGTAAATACTATATCCACAGATGCCAAATTGTTCATATCATTAAACAATAGAGAATTACATAGAAGAGCAGTGTTTGACCTACTTTCAAGAGCCATATCGGTGGAATTGCTTGAATTTATATAGTAATATCTAACAAATGCAGGATGTTGTGTAGCGGTAGAGGTCAATCTATATGGCGCCCAAGTACCGTTCACACACTTTTCATACTCATTAAGAGGGTCAAGTCCTGTAGGACGAACACCAATACTAAGTATTGAACCATCGTCAGCAAAAGACGTATCCGGAACTTGACAGAAATAGTCCAAAGTAGGGTCATATAAATCTTCCACATTGGTAACAACTTCAGAAGGATATAATGAACCAGAACGTATCCAGTTGGTAGATTCTGAACCATCATCATCTGCAAACCCTGTTAGCCAAGATTTATTTGCATCTGCATAAACAATACCCGAAGACAACAAAGAACCAGAATTCAATACATTGGCACGCACATCAGAACTAAACTCCTTACCAAAGTTTCTAATAGCAACACGTGTGGTTGTGGTGGCTATAGCCTCAGGATTGGTCAAAGATATGGATATACCCAAACCAAATACGATTTGCTCATTGTCTTCGCTCAATGGTCTTGTAGACCAAACAGTATCAACGTCATCATACAAGACAGAGCCGTCTGTTGTGGTTAAGAACCAAGTAGCGTTGGACATATTAGTATCATAAGTAGTTACATTAGGAGTAACTGTTGTATCTAAGATTTCAGCAGGTTTGAATCCCAAATAATAAGAACCTGCTTTAACATTCAACGGGTCTACAACCTTAACATTCAATGGACCTGCATTAGTTTGGTATTCAGGTTCTTTTATTATGTTTATAGGTGTTACAAAAGTAGTATCTTGTTTTGTATAAGGATTGTTTATGGTAATAGTTTCAGTTTGTGGCTCTACTCCTACATTACCCATAAGCTCAGCAACAGAGGATTTTTGTAAATTAATAACCAAACCACCATTACCATAACCTTCTACACGGGTTATCTCTGGAGAAACACCATAGGTAGTTCCTAAGGTTATACCATTTTGTTGTCCCGATAGTTTGTGAGGTATGGCAACAACGGACTCCACAGCAGAACCATCTCCTTTTTTACGAGAAGCCAAGTATGGCTCTTTTTGTCCATCTATTTTGGTAACGTCTGTTGGAGAATACTCCTTATACATATTTTGAGCATACGCTATCGCTATGAAATAGTATTTTTTGTTATTTACCAAACGTTTATCTGTGCTTGTAGAGAATAAGTCCTCAGTAACACGGAAAGTATGTTGTATTCCTTGATTAGCACCCGAAACCATTACCTGAGATTCCAATATACCAGATTCATCAGTTGTGTAGTTTATCAAAGTGCTTATATTGTTCTTTATATCACACTGAGCAACCAACTGAGCCTTACTATTATCATATACATCAGAAACAGAAACAGTAGCGTCTTTTAATTGGAAGATTTGATAACCTTCAAAGGTGTAATACCTATCTGGTAGTTTTCCATCAACTGAGTCATTAGGTATGGATACGTCCAAAACTCTAAAACCTTCATTCATATTGTTACCAGATTCGTTTGTTAGATAAAGAATGATTTCTCTATCCAACTCTTGCACTACGATATCCGGTGCATCTGGTCCTTCCAAAACATTGAAACAGTTGTCAAACAAAGCCTGGCATTTGTCATCTATCTTTCTTAGAAGAGTAACAGAGGCTTGAGGACCACCTGTAGCAGCCTGAGCAAAAGGAATACCCACTGTTATATAGTTAATAGCACCTGGAGAAAGAGTGAAAGGACCTGCAGATTGCATAAAACGTCTATCCCCTACTGGATTAGGATTGCCATTATCGGCTGTGGATTCACTCCAAGAATGATTCTTACCATAATCTCTATTATCAGGAGTACCCCAACCCCAAATATCACTATCGCCAGGGAACATAAACTCTGCTCTTATTCCTTCATTACTCTCGTAACCATCATATGTAGTAAATCCATTACCGCCATAGTACATAGGTTGATTGTTCTTCCAAATACCACGCAAATAGTTGTAATAGTGTTGTGCCTTAGTAGGCTCACCATCATCACCAGAAGAGTTGTTGTAGTAAAGGAAACGTCTCATACCAAAACGCTCATCGTTAGCAATACCATTACCAAAGTTAACTCCATTGATAGCACAAGCAAAATCTTCATTGCCATTCTCTGGGAACCATGCCTCTTTGTATTTATCTGCATCAGCAGTCAAAAGAATATTGATATCGGCTTTTAGGTTACCGGCAGCCAACTCTTTATCTATAATAGCCTGATAAGCAGCCAAAGCAGCCTCACCTCCCGGCAAATTCTTCAATGCAGCAGTATCCACTTTAGGAATATCTTTACCATACTTAGCATCCATATAAGGACCTTGGAAAAAGTCTATACCAACAGCAGGAGGATTGCCAGAATAAGCACCTTGTCCAGGGCCGTCATTAGCATCTCCATTGTAACAATAACCAAGACCTCTTTCCACATCACAACCTACATAGTCGTCAAAAGCATATCCCAAATCTGGGTCTACCCATTGAGAAAAATAAGTGTCTTTTAGTTTGAAAGCAGAACGGTTGATGATTTCGTATGAATAGAAAGTCATATCGTTAATTTCATTGTTCATTGTGAAAGCAAAAGCCTGTGCTCTAATTTCCAAACCTATGGCATACTGAGAATTGGACTCAGTGTGAGCCGCTCCCTTGTCGTTGAATACCCACCACAAGGTTTCGTCTCCTTTTAAGACTTGGTCAACAAGAAGACCATTGTAAGCCTTCATAGCACCACCCGTCTGATAAATATCAGAGTTGGTAGATTCGTATGTAGGCGTTGGAGTATAAGGCACTCCCACAGGAAGAGAATCTCTTATGGTTGTAGGACAAAGGTCGCCATTAAAATCATAGTAAGGATAATCTCCATTTTCTGGGTTATAAACACCATCTCCATCTCTATCAAAGAAAGGTGCTAAAAAACGAGATTGTCCCAAAGACTCATCTCCATTACCTGGCCACTCTCTAATAGCAGAAGTAATATAATCTCTATGGTCACCTGTAGCATAGTGCGAAACAAATTCTTGTACCTCTGCCTTTGTTATTCTAAACAATTTATCCCATTGGTCACAAACCGCTCTATTGACAGAAGCATTGTTATCTACCGTTAAAGGACCTGGCCAAAAGTCTTGTCCTTCAGAACCAAATCTCATAGCAGCAACACGCAACTGGTCATTCTCGTCCATACCACCAATCCAAAGTGCTGAGCAGAACAAAGCAGTAGAATTACCTGCCTTAGGCACATAATATTGTGCCGTTGCTCCATCAGTCCACATATTACCACCTTGATTGATACGTACACGCACATTGTTTATGCTTAATTCAGCAGAACCTTGAGCCTTTCTACAAGACTCTACTCCGTCAGCTTTTCTTTGACGGGTGGATTTCTTTGCACCCTTATAAGGCAATGCACTGGCAGACATGCTTATAAGACACAAGCAAAACAACAATAATGATAATTTACCAAAAATATTTTTCATAACTTCTAATTTATTTTCTCTATTTTAATACTACAATATTAGAACTGATAAGAAACACCTATTTCTATACTCCTTGGAGTAGAGTAAAGGTAATTAGAATTCAAATACATAGAATAATAATTTCTAAATGCAGACTCATTTAACTGAGCACGTATAGTAGTTTGAGTTTCTGGGTCTGTCAAATAACCATCATCATCAGGGTCTCCTGTAACGGAATAAACGCTGGTTATGTTTTTGATATCAAGAACATTGGTTATAGAACAGAACACATCCAATATTGTATTACGTTTTCCTACTTTGATAATAAAGGCCTTATCCACAGTCAAATCCACACGATAGTACCAAGGCAAACGAGCGCCACGGAAAGAACCTACAATGGTTTGTTGATTTTGGCTATACAATTTGGTATAAGGAGTACCTGATTGTACAACACCTGTTAGATTAACACCAAAGTTTTGCAACCATTTGATAGTTTTTACCTTTGTATTACCATCCTTATCTGTAACTTTTCTCTTTGTTGTAGGACCATTGTACTTATTGCCTCCTTCGTAGCGGAAGTCTAAGTTGAACTTAAAGGCATGTCTTCTATCATCACTAATAGGGAACATCATCTTTACATTAGGATAACCTGCACGTATCAAAGATACTATGGTAGAAGAACTCAAACCTGTTGTACCCTCTGCATATTGAAGAGTATAACTTGCAGATGCTCTTACATTCTTAATACGTCTAAGGTCATATTGTATGGTCATACCCTTAGTGGTACGATAATCTTGATTGTCGTAAGTATAGTATATGTTCTTAGGGTCTGCTCCAACATACTGAACCAAGTTGATAAGGTCTCTTGTCTGTTTGTAATAAGCAGAAATAGTCAAAGAAGAATGTTTTGAAAGAACCTGTTGGAAACCTAACTCATAGTTGGTAATTTTCTCTGGTTTTAGATTAGGGTTTGTCAAAGTAGGTTCACTCAAATTTGACATATACAAATAACTTGCGTACGGTGCTTGCCAATAGGTCTCAGAAGGACGACGAGCAATAATGTCATAAGAAGCCTTAAACTCTGATTTATCTGAAACAGGGAAAGACAAAGCGATACGAGGCATTGCTACTATCTGAGGTTTGTAGTCTTCAAAAGCATCTGTAGATATTTCTGTAGGGAAACCTGTAGATAGAAGAGTACCTTTTCTAAAAGGCAATGGCTGACCAGAAGCACCAGAAACACGAGAAGGGTCTGTGGTAATTGTACCGTCAGCAGTATACCATGTTACATCTGAACCATAACCACGTCTAAACCCTGTTATAGTTACATCATTTGTAGGCAAAGATTCTCCTTCTGAAAGTTGGTCAACATAAACAACAGCATCATCTGGTATGGTAGAAGGTATTTGAGAACTATTACCTGCTTTACGCAAATCTTTTACTGTATAAGCATCATATATCAAATAAGGGTCTTTCAATACCATTTGATTACCATCAAATCTATCAACACGAACACCTATGTTGAACACAAGGTCTCTAAAGAAGAATTGGTCTTGAATATAACCAGCCATATATATAGGTTGCCATGCTCCAAGTACTCTATTGCCATTCTTTCCTGTAAAGAAGTCTTTTAGAGAAGTTTTGCCCGATATTTTCTCTCCTGTATGGTCAAAACCTCTTATAGATATATAAGGATTACCATTGTTATATAACTCGTCTGTAGAGAATAAATCCAAAGAGAATACATCTGGGTCATAACTATCTATATCCAACATGGATACATCTGTAATATTACTATAACCCAAATTGCGCAAACGCTCTCTCAAATACATATCAAAGTGAGATTGAGAACCTGCATCATAGTTTCTATTGTAAGTCACAACAGGATAGTAACCAGAATTATCTATTATAGGATTGGAGTAATCTGGGGCCAAGTTGTGTAGGTTTTGTCTTTGACGCATCAAAGTCCAAAGACCTCCCGCATTCAAACTAAATGAAGCGTATGTTTTTTGGTCGTATTGGAAACCTATTTCTAATTGATGTTTGCCGACATCGGCAGAAATCTTAGCAGTTGCATAAATATAGTCATTGTCCGCCTTAGTATAAGTGAAAGGAGGAGTACCATAGTTAGAATACAAACTATAAATAGAAGTAGGATAATCTCCGTTCATAAGACCCTTATAAGCCTGCAAATAATCAGCATTTCTTGTTACATAAGAATTTGCTCTTAGAGAAGCAAACTCATCACTATAATACAACTGATTTGTATAAGCCACCAATCCAGGATTGTAGTTTGCTGCACGGAAAGTCATAGAATCTTGACTCCAAGAAGTAAGTTGTTTTACCCACTCTTCTGTGCCATCTCCATCAATATCCAATTTTGCAAGATTGTAGGTAGGAGACCAATATGAAGTAAATTTACCAACATAACCATATTTGAAATAATCGTCATCAAAATCAGGGTTGTAGGCACTTACAGAATAAGTTTTCTCGTATGATGCCAAAACATTGAACATAACATTCTTTATCAATGCCGTGGAACTATTATCAGTAGACAATTTATGAGTAAAATCTGCCATAATCTGATAAGTATATCCCTTGTAAGAAGAATTATTATCATTGTTTAGCAACAAATCTCCACTATTCTTACCATAAGAATAGGTAAATTCTCCACTAAGTTTCAAAGTAGTTCTATTAGACAAAGCGAAATCCAAACCACCCTCTAAGTAGAAGAAATTACTACCTATATTTGGAATACGACCTACTTGCTCAAAAGCATCCTTTTGTAAGTAACTCGCTGCATAATTCACACCTGTTTGAACATCATAAACCAAAGGAGACTGAGAAATTCTTGCCAAAGCAGAATCCTTAATCATATATGGCTCTCTACCGTCAGCAAACAAACCTGAGGAAGCATGAGAATAAAAACCAGACAAACGGAAACCTATTATAGTTCTCGTTGTATTGGTACTTTTATTTGTTTTTGTCCAAATAGGTCCTGTCAAATACAAATCGGCTCTGTGATAACCTCTATCATTAAAAGGCTCAGAAGTACGATAAGAAAGCATACCCTCAAATTTATTCTGCGGTGGTTTTAGGGTTATATTAGTTGTACCTCCCAAAGACTCTCCATAACTTGCAGGAGTACCTCCTAATATAATCTGAATATCCGCAATAGCCGATTTTGGAACATTTACAGTAGATTTTTTTGCTCCATTTACATACTGTTGCATATTTGACTCACCACGTGCCGTGCCTGAACTTCCGTCATTGTCTTGCACTCCACCCATAGTAGCCAATATGGCATCTACTGAATTTGCAGTAATCTTTTCAATGTCCTCTGAGGTAATTCTACCACCAGAAGTGGCTTGACCCTTTTGAATCAAAGGTACTTGATACTCAGTAACGGTTACCTCACCCAATGTAGTAGATTCAGGTTTAAGTTCCAAGTCACCACCGGCTGAGAAACCTGTAGCAGAAACTCTTACACCTGTTTTTATGGCCGTAGCATAACCGATAAAAGATGCCTTAACATCATAGGTTCCGGGATTCAATGGCTTGATTTGATACGTACCATCCATTCCCGTCTGAGCACCACCCTTCTGCTCGCCATTTTGGAGGACAATGACGTTTACAAAAGGTAACGGCTCTTTTGTTTTTTCATCTGTAATAGTACCCGTAAGAACACCTTGCGCATACATTACATTAGTTGCTATAAGCAACCCGAGCGTAAATAATATTCTTTTAAGCATACTCATATAGTGTATTATGTTTTTTCTGATTAGTACTTATAGGGTCTTTCCATTATTGAAGAATAGATTATTGCAGATTTAACATCAAATTTTTTCTTCTTAACCTGACCCTGTTTATTATCCGATTTATGTTTTATATCTTCAACCTTATTAGTAATATTGGTGTAAGAGGAAGCTTTTTGAGGAGTTGCCCAACTCTGCCTCTGCTCTTGCTCTTCTAAATAAGCATCAAAGTCTACCTCTTGCTCCTTAGGAATACTCTGAACTTTCTTCTTCTTAAAAAAAGAAGAAGAAAGTATTATCAGTGCGATTATTATCAATAAGGTTTTCATTCTTTACTATTTAGTTATCCTTTTTTCTTTTGCGTGTTATCAAAGCATAAGCCGTAGGACAAGCAACACAAAGAGAAGCAAAACATCCGGCAGCAATACCTATAAACATGGTGAAAGAAAATCCTCTCAAACCATCTCCACCAAATATAAATATTACTAATAAGGTAAGGAGTGTTGTTCCCAAAGTATTGAATGTACGAGAAAGTGTTTGATTCATAGCATCATTCATTAATTTGCCATAGTTTTCCTTAGGGAAAAGATAAACATTTTCTCTTACACGGTCAAAGACTATAACAGTATCATTAACAGAGTAACCTATTACCGTCAAAACAACTGCCACAAACTGTTGGTCTACCTCCAAACTAAAAGGCATAATCTTGTTAAATAAAGAAAAGGCTCCTATAGTAACAAGTGCATCAAAAGTTAGAGATGCAAGAGAAGCAATACCATATTGCCATTTTTTGAATCTTATAGCAATATATATGAATATAAGCAACAAAGATACCAAAACAGCGATAATAGCAGAACGTTGTATATCCTCAGCCATAGTAGGTCCAACCTTCTCGGAAGATATAATACCCAATGGACTTGTTTGAGTAGAACGGAATTTCTCCAAAGTCATGGTATTATCTTTGTAGAAAGGTTTTGTTGCGTTAAATAATTTGGCAATAGACTCGTTATTTACAGCCTCATTGTCCTCTTTTATTTTATAGTCTGTTGTAACCTTAACTTGATAGGAAGGACCATATGTTTTCACCTCAGGTGCAGAACCATATTCTTTGGTAAGGGCAGAACGAATAGCCTCTGGCTGAACATCTTGGTCAAAACGAAGTACGTATGTTCTACCTCCAGCAAAATCCACACCCATATCTAAGCCCTTAAAGGTTAGAGAACCTATGGCTATAATAGCCAACAAAACCACAACTATCCATTGTTTCTTATGAGTACCAACAAAATTAACCTTTGGATTTTCAAGGAAGTGTTGGGTTAGTTTGGTGTAGAAAGCAATATTACGTTTTTCTCCTCCTTTTTTATTTAACAGAGACTCAAATACAAGTCTTGAAACAAATATACCAGAGAATAAAGTAGTCAAAATACCTATACACAAAACTATAGCAAAACCTTGTACGGGACCACTACCAAAATAAGCAAGCACTATACCTGTAAGCAAGGTGGTAACATTACCGTCTATAATTGCAGAATATGCGACTTTGTATCCATCCGATATAGCCGAGGCAACATTTTTACCTTTAAGCAACTCTTCTTTTACACGTTCGTTAATAATAACGTTGGCATCCACAGCCATACCCATAGTAAGCACTATACCTGCTATACCCGGCAAAGTAAGAACAGCACCTAAGGAGGCTAGCACACCAAACAAGAAGAACAGATTGACAACAAGTGCAACACAAGCCGCAACACCCGCTGTGCTATAGAAGAATAGCATATATACTAATACAAGCAAGATGGCAAACAAGAAGGAAATCATACCGGCCTTAATAGACTCTTCTCCCAAAGAAGGACCTACAACAGATTCTTGAACTATCTTTGCTGGAGCAGTCAATTTACCTGACTTTAATATATTAGACAAGTCTTTTGTCTCTTCTACAGTAAAATGACCAGAAATCTCTGAACGACCACCGTCTATTTCTCCATTAACCCTCGGAGCAGAATAAACAACACTATCCAAAACTATTGCTATACATTCTCCTACATGGTTGCCCGTTATCTTAGCCCACTTTCTTGCGGCTTCATCTTTCATCACCATAGAAACAACTGGACTACCGGTGTTATTAAAATCGTCTCTTGCGTCCGAAATAACATCTCCGTCTAACAAAGGACCGTTCTTTTCTACATGTACGGCGTATAATTCATATTCATTGGTTTTTGAAATAGGTTTAGCCGACCACAAGAACAATAAGTCCTTAGGCATTTTGGATTGTGCCTTTTTCAAAAGTCTGTTAATTTCTGCACGATTTTGACCTTGAGCAGTAGCAACAGCCAAACTCATCTGAGTATTGGTTGGGGTAAACAAAGAAAGTAATGGATTTTTCTTTGTTGTATTCTCCACTACCGTATTATTTTCTGTGTTAGCAATTTGCTCTGTGGCACTAAGAGTGGAAGATATTTCAGAAACATCCTCCGCTTGCTTTTCTTCTGAAGAACGGTCACCAACAGAAAGCCATGCATCCATATCTTGCAAAGCCCTAATTGCTTTATTCAAATCTTTTTCTACCAACCAAAACTGTAAACGAGCGCTACCTTCCAATAAGTTGGTAACACGTTGTGGGTCTTTCACACCCGGCAATTCTATAAGAATTCTTTCTGTAGCATCCAACTTTTGTATTGTTGGTTGAGCAACTCCAAATTTGTCTATACGTTTGGAAAGAACTTGATAAGTAGTCTGAAATGCATCACTACATTGACTACTTATAGCCGAGATAACTTGGTCGTTAGAAGAATTCTTGGTTATACCTTTGTCTTTTAACTTTGTACTAAAAAATGCCGCTAATTCTATATTCTTAGCCTCTTTTACAGCATCGGCAAAGCGGTCTATATATCTACCTCCATTTTGGCGGTGTAGAACTGTTGCTCTGTTTAATAAAGAGGTTATTGTTTCATCCTCTGGGTTTGATGCAAGACTCTTTATTACATCAACAGTAGAAACCTCCATCATAACGTTCATACCCCCCTTAAGGTCAAGACCAAGATTTATTTCTCTTGCCTTACATTCCTTGTAGGAGAATTTACGCATAAATAGGAAATTATAAACCGTTTCCTCTGAAATAGAATCCAAATACGCATTTTCTCTTGCATCTTCAATAGAGTCCTTATAAGCCACCTTATCTGCATCCGATAAGTCCAACTTAAGACTCTGCATCTCCTTTGCAGCCATTTGCTTGCCATAGTCTTCGGCTCTGCTTTCAACCCTCTTGGTAACAAGGGTAAAAGAAAGCTGATAGATACATATCAGGGCAAATATTACTGCAATAACTCTAATAGCTCCTTTATTTTGCATTTTTACTCAAGTTTATTTTTTATCAAGTTTGCATAGTTTTTTAAAATTGCAAATTTATACTAATATTTCAAATCTACATAATTTCTTTTGATTTTTTTTACAAAAAAGAGTTATTTTGATAAAAGAATTAAAAAGAAAAAAAATTATAATTTTTTGAATATTAGAAATTTAAAACTATTAATTATAGATATGGATAATAGGAAAAAAATGAGGGAATATGTATAACAAAGGTTTGATAATAGGTATAAAGAGAAAGATGAAGCAAGAAAACAAAAAAAGTTTGAAAAAACATACAAACTATAATAAAGAAATAATAACTTTGCACTTTGAAACAAATTTTTAATTAAATAAATAGAATAGTTATGACAGAAAAAATTCAAAAGTTAATTAACGACAGCCCAGTAGCACGTTGGACGGCCTTGATTCTCATTGCTTTAATGATGTTTTTCGGCTATATGTTTGTGGATTTAATGTCTCCATTGCAAAGTTTGGTAGAAACCGAAAGAGGTTGGTCTCCTTCCGCTTTTGGAACATATGCTGCAGGAGAATACATCCTAAATGTTTGTGGATTCCTTATAATAGCAGGTATTATTCTTGACAAGTGTGGAATTCGTTTTACCGGCACTTTGTCTGCCTCTCTTATGTTTTTGGGAGCAGTTATCAAGTTTGTTGGTATAAGTGATTGGTTTCAAACAACAGGTTTCAATGCTTGGCTTAACACTTGGTGGGTAGCCATGCCCGGCAGTGCAAAAATGGCCGCTTTCGGTTTTATGATATTTGGTTGTGGATGTGAGATGGCAGGTATTACTGTTTCTCGTGCCATAGCAAAGTGGTTTGAAGGCAAAGAAATGGCTTTGGCCATGGGTTTGGAGATGGCTATTGCCCGAGTAGGAGTATTTGCTATTTTCTCTATATCTCCTTGGATTGCAACACATTTAGGCGAAGCATTCTTTGGCAAAGAAACAGTTGTGGCTTCTGTTGCGTTCTGTACTGTTTTATTGTTAATAGGTTTGATTTTCTTCCTTGTCTTTTGTGTTATGGACAAGAAATTTGACAAGCAATTGGGAGAAAAAGCCTTAGCAGAAGGTGCCAATAAAGAAGAAGAATTCAAAATTAGTGACATAGGCAAAATACTTTCCTCTCAAACATTTTGGATTGTAGCATTGTTGTGTGTGCTTTATTATTCCGCCATATTCCCATTCCAAAGATATGGAGCAAATATGCTTCAATGTAACTTAGACGGAATAACTCCTCAACAAGCCTCTAATATATTTAGATGGTTTCCTATAGGAGCGGCTGTTATTACTCCATTTCTTGGCAATTTCCTTGACAGAAAAGGTAAGGGAGCAACTATGCTTATGTTTGGTGCATTGCTATTGATAATCTGTCATTTAGTCTTTGCATTCTTACTACCTTTAACTCGTAGCCATTTGCTTGCATACGCAACAATAGTGGTTTTGGGAATATCCTTTGCCTTAGTGCCTGCGGCTTTGTGGCCAAGTGTTCCTAAGATTATGGACGCAAGATATTTAGGTAGTGCATATTCTTTAATTTTCTGGGTACAAAACGTTGGTTTGTGTTTCGTCCCTATGCTTATAGGTAGTGTTTTGCAATCTTCTAATGCAAACAATGCAGAGGTAATTGCAGCCAAAGCGGCTAATGCTGAATTTATACCATACGACTATACTATTCCTTTGGTAATATTTGCAAGTTTTGGTATATTGGCTTTAATAATATCTATCTATTTGAAAATTATGGATAAAAAGAAACACCTTGGTTTGGAAGAGCCTAATATCAAAAAATAATCTAACACAGA